>JBCDGJ010000027.1:0-40277 GCA_038757945.1 Pseudomonadota bacterium | reverse complement strand
GCTGCTTCCGGCTGCTTCTTCGAGACCGCAATCAGCGTCACCGCGCCGGGCTCGCGGTCAGCCGCGAGCGCCAGCGCTTCGATGGCGCTGCGAGCCTGGCTGATGCGCTCCGCAATCGACGCGGTGGGGTGGTTATCGAGCGCTGGCGGCTGCGCTGCATTCACGGGCGCGACGCACCATGGCGGTGCCGGCTCGGAAGACGGTCCCGGACAGGTCTCAGGCTGTGAAAACGACGACTCGTTCGCAAAATTGGACGCCCCACGATGTGCGCGACTGCACCGCATGGTGCGGCTGGGGCGCGGATAATACTATACGTCTGCCGTAGATATGGACTGCACGAGCACTAGTCATGGATATCACCGAACTCCTGGCGTTCAGCGCCAAGCAGGGCGCGTCTGACCTGCACCTGTCTGCCGGGCTGCCACCGATGATCCGCGTCGATGGTGATGTGCGACGCATCAACCTGCCGCCCCTGGAGCATCAGGAAGTGCATTCGCTGATCTACGAGATCATGAATGACAAGCAGCGCAAGGACTACGAAGAGTTCCTGGAGACGGACTTCTCCTTCGAAGTACCGGGTGTCGCGCGGTTCCGGGTCAACGCGTTCAACCAGAACCGCGGTGCTGGCGCCGTATTCCGGACCATTCCGTCGAAAGTGCTGACCATGGAAGATCTCGCCATGGGTCAGGTCTTCAAGGACATTGCCATGGTCCCTCGGGGCCTGGTGCTGGTGACCGGTCCCACCGGGTCGGGCAAGAGCACGACGCTGGCGGCCATGATCGACTTCGTCAACGACAACCGCTACGACCACATCCTGACGATCGAGGATCCGATCGAATTCGTGCACACCTCGAAGAAGTGTCTGGTCAATCAGCGCGAGGTGCACCGCGATACCCACGGCTTCAACGAAGCGCTGCGTTCCGCGCTGCGGGAAGACCCGGACATCATTCTCGTGGGCGAGCTGCGGGATCTGGAAACCATCCGCCTGGCGCTCACCGCCGCGGAAACCGGACACCTGGTGTTCGGCACGCTGCATACCACGTCGGCCGCGAAAACCATCGACCGGGTCATCGACGTGTTCCCGGCGGAAGAAAAGGACATGGTCCGCTCCATGCTGTCGGAATCGCTGCAGGCCGTGGTCTCGCAGACGCTGCTCAAACGGGCGACCGGTGGTCGCGTTGCCGCCCATGAGATCATGATCGGCACGCCGGCGATCCGGAACCTGATCCGAGAGGACAAGGTTGCGCAAATGTACTCGGCCATTCAGACCGGCAGCTCCGTCGGTATGCAGACCCTCGATCAGTGTCTGCAGGAACTGATCGGCAAGCGAACGATCACCCGCGACGTAGCGCGCGAAAAAGCCAAGATGCCGGAGAACTTCTGATGGAATTCGACAAGCTGCTGAAGCTGGTGGTCGAGAAAGGCGCCTCGGACCTGTTCATCACTGCCGGCAAGCCGGCCATGCTGAAGATCAACGGCAAGCTCTTCGCCGCCGGCAAGAGTTCGCTGTCGCCCGAGCAGAGCCGCGAGCTCGTGATCGGCGTGATGAACAAGGATCAGCGCGAGACTTTCGAGAAACACCACGAGTGCAACTTTGCGATCAATACCCGGGGTCTCGGACGCTTCCGCGTCAGCGCGTTCTACCAGCGCAACCTCGTCGGCATGGTGCTGCGTCGGATCGAGGTCAACATTCCCAAGGTTTCCGATCTCGGGCTGCCGCCGATCATTGAGGATCTGGCCATGACCCGGCGCGGGCTGATCATCTTTGTCGGCGCGACCGGTACCGGTAAGTCGACCTCGCTGGCGGCAATGATCGGTCATCGGAACGAGCACTCTTCCGGCCATATCATCAGCGTCGAGGATCCTATTGAATTCATCCACCAGCACCGCGGCTGCATCATCACGCAGCGCGAGGTTGGGGTGGACACGGACAGCTTCGAAGTGGCCCTGAAAAACACGCTGCGGCAGGCGCCGGACGTCATCATGATCGGCGAGGTGCGCACGCGCGAAACCATGGAGCATGCGCTGACCTTTGCCGAAACCGGCCACCTGTGCCTGTGTACGCTGCACGCCAACAACGCCAACCAGGCGCTGGATCGGATCATTCACTTCTTCCCGGCCGACCGACATTCACAGGTCTGGATGGATCTGTCGCTGAATTTGAAAGCCATGGTCGCGCAGCAGCTGATCCCGACGGTGGACGGCCAGGGTCGTCGCGCTGCGATTGAGGTGATGATCAACACGCCGCTCATGTCGGATCACATCCGCAAAGCCGATGTGCATCTGCTCAAGGAGCTGATGAGCAAATCGAACGAGCAGGGCATGCAGACCTTCGATCAGGCGCTGTACCGGCTCTATACGGAAGGTGAGATCACCTATGACGCGGCGCTGTCGCATGCCGATTCGCCGAACGACCTGCGGCTCATGATAAAGCTCGGGGCCGATGCCAATCCGAACCCGATGGCCGCCGATACGGTCGGTGGGCTGTCGATCGAGGAAGATCTGGATCCGAATCAGGTGGCGTTCCGCCGCTGATCCCGGCAGCCCCGCACCGGGCGAACGTCAGTCGCGTCCGGCGAGGTACTGCTCCGCAATCACACAGGCTGCCAGCGCGTGCGAGCGCGGATCATCGAGCCGCGTGTGCTCCGCCACCGCGCGGCTGCTGAGCCGCTCGTCCTCCAGCACCACCGGCAGCCGGTAGCGCCGCTTGAGCTCAGCCGCGAAGCGTCGCGCTGCCGGAGCGACGGTGGTATCGGTGCCATCCATGTTGAGCGGCAGGCCAACGACCAGCAGCGTCGGTTCCCACGCCCTGATCAGATCTCTTACCTCGCGCCAACGGGGCACGCCGGCACGCATGGTGAGCGTCGTCAGGGGCGTGGCGGTCCCGGTCACGGACTGACCGCTGGCCACGCCGGTCCGGTGGGTGCCGAAGTCGAAGGCCAGCAGCCGGATGGTCACGGTCGGCGTTCAGCAGCGGCCGATGTGGCCACCGAGGCGGTTCAGACGAATGCCGTTGCGCTGCGCCGCGAGCTCGAGCCGAACCTCTGACGGTACGTCGAACAGCAGGTCCGCGGTGGCCCGCACTGCCACCCAGGCGTCTGCCGCGAGCTCGTCTTCCAGCTGCCCCGCGCCCCAGCCCGCATAGCCGAGGCTGAACAGCATCTGGCGCGGGCCCTCGCCGCGGCCAATGGCGCTCAGAATGTCGGTCGAAAGGGTCAGGCACAGGCCGTTGCCAATGGGATCGGATTCCGGAAACCGGCATTCATCGCTGTGCAGTACGAGGCCCTGCTCGTCCCGCACCGGTCCGCCGGCATACACCGGATGGTCGACGGTGCTTGCGAGATCGATGTTGAGCTGGCGCAGCAGGTCGGCGAAGTCGAGCTCCAGCGTGCGGTTGACGATCAGGCCGAACGCGCCGTCAGCGTTGTGTCGGCACAGGTAGATCAGCGTGTCGCCGAAATAGCTGCCGATCTGGCTCGGCATGGCCAGCAGGAAGTGGTGCTCGAGGCTACCCTGGCTGCTCACCTGACTGGTTTCTGTCGCATCAGCGCTGGTCACGCAAGCTGCTAACTATCCAGACGACCGGAACGGGAAAACTGCCAGGTGCGAATGATTTCCAGCTCTTCGTAATTCTTGCGCATTTCGACGGAGAACTCGGCGTAGGGGGCGGCCATCTTGACGATGCGCTGCGCGGCTGCGTCGAGTTGCTTGTTGCCAGAGCTGTCGAGGATGCGGACCTCACGCAGGGTGCCGTCCTGTTGGATGATGACCAGCATGCGCAGCTTGCCGCGGGCACCGGCCGGATAGTTGGCGTTGCCGATGCGTTCCACGCGCTGCCGCCACATGTTCAGGTAAGCGGCCTCGGCTGCCGACTTGGTGGACATGCTGGTCAGGCGCTTGACTCGCGGGCCCTTGGCCTCGGACTGGTTTTCCAGTGCCAGGCGAGCCTCCAGGCTGGCAATTTCCTTCGCCAGCGATTCGTAGGTTTCGCTGCGGGTCAGCAATGGCGAATCGTTCTCTTCCTGGTCGATCTCCTGCTGATCAGGCACCGCGTCTGTCTGTTCGAGCTCGGCGGCGAGCAGCAGGTCCTGGGGTAGGGTGGTTTCTTCGACCCGGGCTTCGGGTTCCGGCATGAGCTCGGTGATTTCGTTGCTGAAAATTTCCGACGCCTGCGTGGTGGTCTTTTCCAGCGCCTCGTCGGCGCCGCCGCTGGCCTGCTGGTTCGCCTCGGCGATGAAGTCGGCGTCTTCCGGGGCCACCTGATCGTCGTGGGTCGCGAGCGTCACCTCGATCGTGGCGCTGGCGGCCAGGTCGAGTTCGTTCTTGAAGGACACGCCGAGGATCAGGGCCGCGTGCAAGGAGAGCGCCAGGAACAGGGTGAAGGTCAGCCGATCGCGCGGCTTGATCGGGGATTCCAGCAGCTCGGGAGGAAGGGTTGCTTCAGCCATGCGTGTCCTGTGCCTGTCGGCGGCGGTCAATCGAGGGCGCGGGACGGACGTCCGTGTCGCCAGACGATCGGTGAGAGCCGCTCACACCGTTTCCAGTCGATCCATAAGGGTACCTGCAATATCGAGGGAAAACTGTGCATCCAGTTCGCGAATGCAGGTCGGGCAGGTGACGTTGACCTCGGTCAGATAGTCACCGATCACATCGATTCCTACGAAGCGTAGCCCACGCGCCTTGAGCGCGGGACCGACCCGTTCAGCAATGTGGCGGTCCCGGTCGGTCAGCGGTCGCCCTTCCCCCGTGCCGCCGGCGGCCAGGTTACCCCGTGCCTCGCCGACGGCGGGAATTCGCGCCAGAGCGTAGGGCACCGGCTCACCGTCGATCATGAGGATGCGCTTGTCGCCATCGGCGATCTCCGGCAGGTAGAGCTGCCCCATGATCTGCTGCTGCTCCCCCTGGGTCAGGGTTTCGAGGATGACCTTCAGATTGGCGTCCCCATCCAGCACACGGAACACGGACTTGCCCCCCATGCCGTCGAGTTGCTTGAACACCACGTTGCGGTACTGGCGCTGGAACGCCATCAGGTCGTCCATGCGCCGGGCCACGATCAGGGGCGGACAGACGTCGGCAAATGCCGTGGCAAAAAACTTCTCGTTGCAGTCGCGCAGGCTCTGCGGCCGGTTGATGACCTGGCAGCCGGCCTCCTCTGCTCGCTCCAGCAGATAGGTGGAGTAGATGTACTCCATATCGAACGGCGGGTCTTTGCGCATCATGATCACGCCAAAGCGGGTCAGCGGCTGATGGACGGTGTCGCCCGGTTGGCACCAGTTGTCGAGCCGGTGATCGCCGTTCAGCACGCCGATGTCGAGCGCCTCCGCAAAATCGGCACGCAGGGTGATGCTGCGGGCATGGACGCACACTTCGCCCTCGTGCAGGCCGAGGTCCTGCTGTTCACAGGTGTGTACGTCCCAGCCGCGGGCGGCCGCCGCCCGGATCATTGCCAGGGTGCTGTCCTTCTTCAGGGCCAGGCTCGCCAGGGGATCCATCACAAACAGCATGCGACGGGAGCTTGCGGGAGCCGGGGTGTCGGTATTGGGCATGAGCGGCATCTGATCGGTACTGGGGTCGGCGCAAACTACCGAGATGGGTACTGGCGAGCAAGAAAAATGAGACCCCGGTCGCCAACCCGGGGGCACGGCCACCGATTCCGGATCAATCGTGATACAACGTCTCGCATCTGAGGGAACCCAGTTTCCGGCGTCGCAGACTAGTCTTCTGGTCAGTGGTCACCGGCCACGGATAAACAGCCGCGCAGTGGGTGGCGTAGAGGTAAAAGGAACGGGGAATGGAAGAGGATCTTCAGGGCGTCCGCGTCTTAGTGATCGACGACAGCAAGACGATTCGTCGAAGCGCAGAAAACCTGCTCACTAAGGCGGGCTACGACGTCATTACCGCGACCGACGGTTTTGATGCGCTGGCCAAGATCGCGGAATCGCGCCCGACCATCATCTTTGTCGACATCATGATGCCGCGCCTCGATGGCTATCAGACCTGCGCACTGATCAAGAACAACAGCGAATTCAAGGCAACGCCGGTGGTGATGCTGTCCAGCAAGGATGGTTTGTTCGACAAGGCCAAGGGCCGCATCGTCGGCTCGGACCGCTACATCACAAAGCCCTTCAGCAAGGATGAGCTGCTGGGCACGATCGAAACGCTCGTGCACTGAGGCAGCAAGGTCGCACCCACATGGCAAGGATTCTAGTTGTGGATGACTCACCGACGGAGACGCATCAGTTCGTGAGCGCTCTGTCCAAGCAGGGACACGAAGTCTTTACCGCCCAGACCGGTAGCGGTGCCATCGAGCTCGCGAGCGCCCGGCAACCGGACGTCATTCTCATGGACGTCGTCATGCCCGGCATGAACGGCTTTCAGGCCACCCGCCAGCTCACCCGTGGCGCAGCCACCAGCCATATCCCCGTGATCATCGTGTCCTCCAAGAACCAGGATGTCGATCGCGTCTGGGGCGAGCGGCAGGGCGCTAGCGGTTACCTGATCAAGCCGGTGGACGATCGCACGCTGATTCAGACCGTGAATACGGTTCTGAACGAGCTGCAGTAGGAGGTGCGCATGGAAACCAACACCGCCCTTGAGCTGCTGAAAAACATTCGCGAAGCCACTTTTCAGAACGCGGCACCGCTGCCGTCCAAGGAGTCCAGCCAGGCCGTCTGGCAGGGGCTCGGGTTTCAGCTGGGCGGTATCCGCCTGACCGCGGCCATGGGCGATGTGGTAGAGATTCTGAAGCTGCCGAAGCTGGCCGGATTGCCGGTGGTGAAGTCCTGGATGCTCGGTATCGCCAACGTCCGCGGACGCCTGATCCCGATCGTCGATCTGCACGAGTACTTTGGCCTGACGCCGACGCTCCCGCGCAGCCAGTGGCGGGTCCTGGTCGTCGAGGATCAGGAACTTGTGGCGGGACTGCTGGTCGAGCAGTCGCACGGCATTCAGCACTTCATCGATGAGAGCTTCGAACCACCGGGTGACAGTGATCTCGGGCAGCTTCGATCCCATGTGTCCGGTGCCTTCCGGCAAGGCGGACGCGTGTTCTACCAGCTCGATATTCAATCCATTTTGCAAGCAGAACGTTTCTTCGATGTTGCGGAAACGACCAACTAGGACGGGTACGGTTAAATGAAAACAGGAAAGTTGTCTCCTCTTCTGGTAGCGATGGTAGTAGCTCTCGTGGGCTCGCTGGCAGCGATGGCGTACATGTACATCTCGGAACCCGCCGTACGGGGAAGCAGCCCGTTACTCTTCGGCGCCATGGCCGGTATCGTGCTGGTAGCGGTGCTCGCTATGCTCATCATCCGCCAGACGCGGCAGCAGCTCGAAGAGCAGGCGTCGCAGAACGAACGTAACCAGGCGGCGATCCTGCAGCTGCTCGATGAGCTGGCCGACCTGGCGGAAGGTGACCTGCGCGTGCATGCATCTGTCACCGAGAACTTCACCGGCGCTATTGCCGATTCGATCAACTACGCCATCGATCAGATGCGTGGGCTGGTTTCGAACATCAACTCGCTGTCGGTACAGGTTGCCAAGGCCGCGGACGACACCCAGTCCACAGCCCAGAACCTCTCCGGCGCTGCCGAGAACCAGGCTAAGGAGATCACCGACGCGTCGTCGGCGATCAACGAGATGGCGGTGTCCATCGATCAGGTGTCTTCGAACGCGGCGGAATCGGCAGCCGTTGCCGAACGTGCAGTGGGCATCGCCGGCAAGGGTGCGGGCGTCGTGAGCGACACGATCACCGGTATGGACACCATTCGCGGCCAGATTCAGGAAACGTCGAAGCGCATCAAGCGGCTCGGCGAGAGCAGCCAGGAGATCGGCGATATTGTTTCTCTGATCAACGACATTGCTGATCAGACCAACATTCTGTCTTTGAACGCGGCCATCCAGGCCTCCATGGCCGGAGACGCCGGTCGCGGCTTCGCAGTTGTAGCCGATGAGGTTCAGCGGCTGGCCGAACGGTCCAGCGCGGCGACCAAGCAGATCGCAGCGCTCGTGAAGACCATTCAGACAGACACCAACGAAGCGGTCATCTCCATGGAGCAGACCACGAGCGAGGTCGTCAACGGTGCCCAGCGCGCGCAGGATGCCGGCGTTGCACTTGGCGAGATCGAGGGCGTTTCGACGGACCTGGCCGATCTGATTCAGAACATCAGCAACGCGGCTCGCCAGCAGGCGATGTCTGCCGGTCACGTGTCAAACACCATGAACGTTATTCAGGAAATCACCGGGCAGACCGTGAGCAGCACCAGCGAGACCGCTCAGTCGATTGGTAAGCTGGCTGCCATGGCGAACGAGATGCGCGCCTCCGTCGAAGGGTTCACACTTCCGGAGCATGCCTGAGCAATCGAACCGCTCAGCTTCAGTCGGCGTTAGCTTAAGGTTGCGCAATCTATGAGTCAGGACCGGGAACATTTTGCCCTCGAGTGGATCAAGAGCGATCTGCTGGAAACCCTCGACAGCGCCCGCATGGCCCTTGAGGCCTACAGCGAGGCGAACGACGACGAAACGCGTCTGCGGACTTGTCTGACCTCGCTGCACCAGATACATGGCACCCTGGTCATGCTGGAGCTGAATGGCGTCGGGCGCCTGGCGGAGCATCTGGAAAAGCTCGCGCAGGGGCTCCTGAACGGTGCTGTGCCGCTCGCCGATGGTCCCGTGCAAACGCTCATGCAAGGCATTCTCGAGCTGCCGGGGTATCTCGAAGAGCTGCAGAAAGGTCTGACGGACAGCGATCAGCCTTTCATTACGCTCATCAACGAGGCACGCGGCTTTCTGGGCCTCGAGCTCGAAGCCGAACCGCCCCGTAATCCGCTTGATGGTCAGACCACCGAAGCTGCGCTGCAGCGCTTCGAACGCATTGAGGGCCTGAGCAAAGCCCGTAAAATCCGCAGCGCCTATCAGCAGGTGCTGCTGGCCATCCTCAAGGGTCAGGATCGCGAGCAGGCGGTCGTGACCCTCGGCAAGGTGGCGCACGGCTTGCGCCGCATCTGCGAGGGCACGCCACACGAAGCGCAGTGGCAGGCCTTCGGCGAATTCGTTGAAAGCTTGGGCCGACGGTCCGGGCCGCTCGATGCTGATGCCATCCGGCTGCTGCGACGCACGGATGCCGAAATCCGGTCGCTCGCAACCGAAGGCACGACGGCGCTCAAGCGGCCGGTCAACCGGGCGCTGGTACAGCTGCTGCTGGATCAGGCGGAGGAGCGCGATCACTCGAGCGAAACGGTGACCGATCTGCGTACGGCGCTCGATGCCGGCGCACCGGTGGACGGTCTGGTGATTTCCGGGCGGCAGGCGCTGGCCAGTGCCGCGCTGGCGCTGCGTGACGATCTGGCGCAGCTCAAGGATCGTATTGATATTGACGTCCGGGCCGGCACGGTCAGCCGGGACAGCCTGGCTGCGCTGATCGAGCCGCTCGGCCGGATCGGCAGCACCTTGAACCTGCTCGGCTTTCAGAGCTCACACGCGTCGCTCGTTGACCAGATTGAGACCATCAACGATTGCCTGGTAACCGGTGAGTTCGATCTGCCGACCCTGCAGGGCGTTGCCGCAACGCTGCTGCAGGTTGATGAGACCCTTGCCAGCGCCACCCGCGGCGCCCGCGGTCAGGGTGAGGTCGAGCGGATCACCAGCGAGGCGCACCGTGCGGTTGCCCAGGAGGCACGTACCGGGCTGGATGAAGTGAAGCAGGCGATCGTCGACTACGTTTCGAGCAGCTTCGACTACGCGCTGCTGGCACCGATCCCTCACATTCTGGATACCGTTTGCGGCGCGCTGGACATGGTGCCGCTCGCCCGACCGGCGCGCCAGCTCGGCGATTGCCGCGAGCTGATCGTCGGCGATCTCAAGCGGCGGACGCCCGGTTGGGAGGCCCTTGATCACCTGGCCGATGCGATATCCGGCGTCGATTACTATCTCGAGCGGCTGATCGAGGACAGCTCCGCGAGCGTCGAGAACGTGCTCGACATGGTGGACCGCAGCCTCGAAGAGTGCCGCCGTGAGCTTTCGGCAGCACCGCAGGTCGCTGAGCCCCTGGATGCGGCGGCGACCGATGACATCGATGTCGTTGATGCAGGACCGGTGACGGATAGCACCGTTGACGAGGCGGAATCGCTGTTTGCGATACCGGGTGGTCTTGAGCCGGCAGACGATCAGCTTGCCCCGTCTGAGCCGACTACGTCTAAGCCGACCACAGCTGAGCCCGCCGGAGCAGACGAGCCCGTCGAGCTGACGCCGCTGGAGGAGATCACCGCTGCGGAGGCACAGGCCCTCGATGTGGTCGACAGCTTCCCGGAAGACGAAGACATCGCCGAGATTTTCGTTGAAGAGGTTAATGAGGTGCTGGCGGAGCTCGATCAGCAGCTGTCGCTGCTGATCGCAAACCCCGAGGAGCAGGATCCGCTCGTTATCGCACGGCGGGCCTTTCATACGCTGAAAGGCAGCGGCCGCATGGTCGGTGCCAACACCATCGGCGAGCTGGCCTGGTCCGTCGAGCAGATGTTCAACAAGGTGCTGGACGGGCAACTCGAGTGTAACGTCCGCCTGATCGAGGCAGCCGCCCGGGCCCGTGCGCTGGTGCCGGAGCTGTTGAGCAGCTTCGAGGCGCGGCAACCGGCACCGCAGGCTGCGGTGGTGGAAGTTATCGCGCAAGTTGATGCGCTGCGCAGCGGCACCGCAGAGCCGGATGCCGGCAAGATCGTGCTGGATGAAAGCGATCTGGATGCGCTGGCAGAACAGGATCTCCTGCCGCCGGTAACGGCAGAGAACTTCCTTGACCTGGATACGCTGGATCTCGATCAGGTATCGGATGCTGAACCGCCGGCGGCGGAAGAAGCCCAGACGCTCGATGCGCTGCCGACCTTTACCGAAAGCGATGCGCTGGCGGAAGAGGACAGCGAAAGCGACCTTGAAGAAGCGCTGCAGGTCTTCATCGACGAGGCCCGGGAGCACAGCAACACGCTGCGCGCCCAGCTGCTCGATGGCCGGTTCGAGCCGAGCGAAGACGCTCTGCGCGCCCTGCACACGCTCGCCGGTAGTGCCAGCATCGCAGGAATCGACACCCTCGCGGAGCTGGCCCGACCCGTTTATGAGCTGGGTCGCGCGCTGCGCACGCAGCACCGCGTCAGCGATGTGGCAGCAACGGACATCGCGCAGCTCATGGGCAACTTCGTCGATGCCGTTGCTCAGGATCTTGAGCTGCTCGCATCCGGAGACCCGGTCGACGGTAACCCGGAGCTGGTCGCCAGAGCCGAGGCGCTCCTCGAATCTCTCGATCAGAACAACGAGGCGCATCAGCTGCTCTCCATTGAGGGGCTGAGCACGCTGTTTGATGCCGGTGATTACCTCCGCCAGTGGCGCTCCGGCGGGCAGGATCTGGCCTTCGCCGAAGCCCTCAAGAGCACGCTGGATCGGCTCGCAGAGCGTGCCGGCTCGCTCGAGCAGGTGGCGCTTGCAGGCTTCGGCCAGACCCTGAACCGGGTACACGACAACTTCCTCGATCTGGAGTTGCCGCAAGATGCCTTCGAGACGCTCGAGGCTGCGCACGATCGGTTGCTCAAGTATCTGGATGCGCTGGTGGCTGAGCAGGATCCGATGGATCTTGCTCAAGCAGAGGCAGCTCTCGCCCGCCTGCTGCCGCAGGATCAGGAGCAGCCGACTGCTGACCTCGACGCCGTCGCTCCCGCGGCCGAGCCCGAGGCTGGCGCTGTCGAAGCGGATGACACCCTGATCGAGCTGCCGGCTGATACCGATCCGCTGGCGCCGGCACTGGACGCTGCTGCTGCGGAGCTTCCCGCAGATGCCGCAGAACTCGCGGCGAGCGACGATGAACTGCTGGCAGCCGCAGGCGACGTGGTCGACGCAGACGCAGCAGAAACTGTTGGACCGGATGCCAGTACGCCGGTGACTGCAGAAGACGACGCGCTCATTGATGTCGAAGATCTTCAGCTCTTCGATACAGAGGTTGGCGCAGCCGCTACCGAAGACGCGGACGAACCGATTTCCGCAGCGCTGAGTGACGAGCAGCGGGATGAAGAGCCGGTGACTGACGAGCCGCTGGCCGTGGAGGCTGCTGCCGAAGAGGCGGGCACGGACGAGCAACCGCTCGACAGCGTGGTCGGCGAATCCGACGCCGATACGCTCATCGAAGATCTGATCGGCATGTCGCTGGAAGAGGGTCTCGAGCCCGAAATTGTCGATCCGGCCTCGGCGGAGCCGGCGGTCGCTGCTGCCGACTTAAGCACCGACCTCGGCGACGACGCAGCAGAACAGGATCCTGAGATCGTCGCGATCTTCGTCGAAGAGGCGGAAGAAATCCTCGAAACCTTCGAAGACAGCGTTACCGCGCTGGCTCGCGAACGTGACAACCAGCTGCACATCGAAAACATGCTGCGCGGCCTGCACACGCTCAAGGGCGGGGCCCGCCTGGCCGGCCTCACCGTGCTGGGCGACAGAACCCACCAGCTCGAGTCGTCCCTGATTGAACGCCAGTCGGCTGGACCGATCGTAGCTGACGATGAATTTGTTGCCTTCCTGCAACGTGAGCTCGATGACCTGGTGACCATGGTCAATGCTGCGCAGGGAATCGAGAGCGGGGCAGCAGAGGCACCGGCCACGCCGGCGGACGAACCGCAGGTTGCCGAAGATGCGACTGCGGGAACCTTCGCGGCAGAGCCAGCGAATGAACCGCTGGAGAGCGCTGACAGCGACGCGGCTGCGGATTCGGCTGAGGTGGTACCGCTGGTACCGGCTGCTCCAAAGCTGACGGCTGCCGAGGCGACGCCTGCCAACCGCACCGCGCGGGATGAGAGCGGTCGCCAGCTGCCGGAGCGCACGCCTCAGGAGGTCGTTCGCGTTGGTGCCTCAGTGCTCGAAGAACTGGTCAACCTGGCCGGCGAGAGCAGCATCCTGCGGGCCCGCATCGAACAGGGGCTCGGTGACTTCACCGGTGCGCTCGACGAGATGGAAACGACCATCGGCCGGGTTCGGGAACAGCTGCGGCGGCTCGAGATCGAGACCGAAGCGCAGATTCTGTTCCGGCAGGAGCGGTTCGAAGGTCCTGCACACGATGATTTTGATCCGCTCGAAATGGATCGCTACTCACAGCTGCAGCAGCTGTCGCGGGCGCTGACCGAAAGCGCTTCGGACATGCTCGACCTGAAGGAAACCCTGCTCTACAAGGCCCGGGAATCCGAAACGCTGCTGCTGCAGCAGGCACGAATCAACACGGAGCTGCAGGAAGGCCTGATGCGCACGCGCATGGTGCCCTTCAGCCGGCTGCTGCCGCGGTTGCGGCGGATCGTGCGACAGGTTGCCGGCGAGCTCGGCAAAAACGTCGAGTTCCACGCTTACAACGCCGAGGGCGAGCTGGATCGCAGCCTCCTGGAGCGCATGATTCCGCCGCTCGAGCACATGCTGCGGAACGCGGTCGACCACGGCATCGAGACCGCCGCAGAGCGGGCCAGCTTCGGCAAGACCGACAACGGACAGATTGATCTGCGGTTGTCGCGTGAAGGTGGCGACGTGCTCATCGAGATCGCCGATGACGGTGCCGGCATCGATGTCGAGTCGGTGCGCGCGAAAGCCATTGAGCGCGGCCTGCTCGAGCCCAACGCAGATCTGCGTGATGAGGAAGTGCTTCAGTTCATTCTGGCGCCCGGGTTCACGACCGCGAAGTCCGTTACGCAGATCTCCGGCCGCGGCGTCGGCATGGATGTCGTCAACAGCGAGGTCAAGCAGCTCGGCGGTACCGTCAGCATCGCTTCGACCCCGGGTCGCGGCACGCGGATCTCGCTGCGGATTCCGTTCACCGTATCGGTGAACCGGGCACTGATGGTGTCGGTCGGCGAGGATCTCTACGCGATTCCGCTGAACACCATCGAAGGGATCGTGCTGCTCGGTCCGCAGGAGCTGGAAAAGCTCTACGCCTCTGACTCCAAGCCGTTCCAGTACGCGGGTATCTCTTATCAGGTGCGCTATCTGGGCCACTACCTGGGCCGTGAGTATCGCGGCAACCCGAGCCAGTCCTCCGCGCCGGTGGTGCTGGTCCGCGCCGGCGATCAGTCGGTCGCAATCCACGTTGATGCCGTACAGGGCAGCCGCGAGATCGTCGTCAAGAGCCTCGGCCCGCAGTTCGCTGGGGTTGGCGGCATATCCGGAGCCACGATACTGGGTGACGGCAGTGTGGTCGTCATTCTTGATCTGCTGGCGCTGATCCGGCTGCGCAGCCAGCAGTCCCGTACGCCGGGCAAAAAATCGGGCCTGCACAGCAGTCGCACGCGCTGCGTGATGGTCGTCGATGATTCGGTCACGGTGCGTAAGGTCACGTCGCGCCTGTTGGAACGCCAGGGGATGGACGTTCTGGTTGCCAAAGACGGGGTCGAAGCGGTTGCGCTGCTGCAGGAACGACGGCCGGACATCATGCTGCTCGATATCGAGATGCCCCGGATGGACGGCTTCGAGGTGGCGCGCCAGATCCGGCATGACGAACAGCTCGACGGGCTGCCGATCGTGATGATCAGCTCGCGCACCGGCGACAAGCACCAGGAACGGGCCACGGAGCTGGGCGTAAACCGCTTTCTCGGCAAGCCGTTCCAGGAGAGCGAACTGCTGGAAACCATTGACCAATTGGTGCAATCCTGATGGCGGCGACAAAGCAAACGGCAACGGAGTATTCGGTGACGGGGCAACTGCCCGGGCAGGAAGAAGAAGTGCAGTGCGTCGTGATACCGCTGACGCAGCATAGCCTTCTGCTGCCGAACGTCTGCGTTGCCGAAATTCTGCCCTGGCGCCGGATCAAGCCGGTACCCGATGCACCAGCCTGGCTCGTCGGCGTGCTGGGCTGGCGCGGTGAGATGCTGCCGGTGGTCGACTTTGACGCGCTCTGCAGCAACGCTGCGACGCAGGATGGCCAGGCGCGGTGTCTCATCGTCATGAACCGTTCCGCTTCGTCCCGCGGCGCCGGTTTCTATGCGCTGCTGGCGAACGGGCTGCCGAGGCTGGTACCGGTAGCGGCAGAAGATCTCGAAAATGCGGGCGACAGCGCCGTCAGCTACGAGTCGCTCACCGTTCAGCTGGGTACCGAACAGGTCACGATTCCCGACCTGAAGCAGATTGAGCAGGCCGTACAGAAGTTCGGCTTCAGCGGCTGAACGACCCCCTTCGGCGCGAGTGCCGCCCGACGGCGGTCTAAGGCTGGGCCGCCCAGCTTGCGGCCAGCCACGATAGCGCCGCCAGCGGCGCGGTTTCAGCGCGCAGCACCAGCGCACCCAACCTCGTCACGCGCCACCCGACCGCTTCGGCCCGGGCCAGCTCCTCCTGCGTCCATCCGCCTTCCGGTCCCAGCAGCAGCGCGGTGTCCGCCGGCGGCAGTGCGGCTGGCCACACCGCACCCGTTGGGTCCAGCAGCAGTCTGTGGGTTGCGGCTACCGGAAATGGCATCCGGGTTCCAGCAAGCAGGTGCTCGAGCTCGGCGGGCGCGTGCAGCACCGGCAGGTGATCCTGCTGACACTGCGCCGCCGCTGCGCTGACGACGGCTGCCCAGTGCTCGCTCCGCTCTGCGCGCGCGAGCGTCGGTCCGCGCTGCGTTCGCTGCGTGAGCAGCGGCAGCAGATCGGTGGCGCCGAGCTCCGTTGCCTTGCGGAGTACTTCGTCCGTTGCGGGCGCTTTGAGCAGAGCAAAGCCCAGCAGGATCCGATGGGCCGGTTGCGGGTTCTCGATGATCGGATCGCGGAGTTCGAGCCCAAGCGGATGACGGCGTGACCGGTTGCCCGACCGCCGATCGCGACCGGCGGCGCCTTCGGTCTCAGGCTGCGCCGCTACGATCTCGGCCTGGCAGCGTGCGCCGGCCCCGTTGAACACCTCCACCTCGGCACCGGTGCGCAACCGCAGCACGGTTCGCAGGTAGTGCGCGGCTGCTTCGTCCAGCGATCGGTAGCCGGGTGCGAGCGCGCCGCGCAGCAGGAGCCGGGGTGTCACGACGCGTTCCGGGTCCCCCGCTCGTCGAGCTTCAGGTTGCGGCAGATGCTGTTGGTCGCGCCCCAGCGATTGAGCGTGTAGAAGTGCAGGCCCGGAGCACCGAGCTGCAGCAGCTCTTCACACAGCCGGGTCACCACATCGACCCCAAATGCCTTCAGTGCCGCCTCGTCGTGCTGATAAGCCTCCAGCTGCTTGCGGATCCAGCGGGGAACATCGGCGCCACAGCTCTTAGAGAAGCGCATGATGCCTTCGTAGTTGGTGATCGGCATGATGCCTGGATAGATCGGAATGCGAACGCCGGCCTGCGCACAGCGGTCGAGGAAGCTGTCGTAGCAGGCCGGGTTGAAGAAATACTGCGTGATGGCGCTGTCCGCGCCAGCGTTGACCTTGGCCGTGAAGTAGTCGAGATCCTGCTGTGGTGAGGATGCGTCCGGATGAACCTCGGGATAAGCAGCGACTTCGATGTGAAAGCGATCATCCGCATGGCTGCGGATCCATCTGACCAGCGATTCCGCATTGTGGATCTGCTTACGGCCGCCGAGGCCGGACGCCACATCACCGCGCAGCGCAACGATGCGTTCGATGCCTGCCTTGATGTAGTCGTCGAGCATGGCGTTGATGGTCGGCTGATCATCGGCGCCGATGGAAAGGTGCGGTGCGACGTTGACGCCGCTGCGGCGCAGCATGCGCACTGTGTCGCGGGTGCCGTCGCGCGTCGAGCCACCAGCCCCATAGGTAACGGAGTAGAACTCCGGCCCGAACAGCTCCAGCCGGTCGAGCACCCGGCGCAGGCTGTCCTGTCCGCTATCGCTGCGCGGCGGAAAGAACTCGAAGCTTAGACGCATGATCTCTGGGCACTCCTGTGCGGGGCAAACACCCGCTGATCACTCGCCGGTGATCAGGCGGAGCGCAGTGCTTCTGCGCGATCGGTCTGCTCCCAGGTGAATTCCGGTTCCGGGCGGCCGAAGTGCCCGTACGCCGCTGTCGGCCGGAAGATCGGCCGCTTCAGCTGTAGCATGTCGATGAGCCCGGCGGGTCGCAAGTCGAAGTGCTCACGTACGAGCTGAATGATTTTCTCGTCCGGCTGCGTGCCGGTACCGAAGGTGTTGATGCTGATTGAGGTCGGTTCGGCCACACCGATCGCATAGCTCACCTGAATTTCGCAGCGTTCAGCTAGGCCGGCGGCAACGATGTTTTTGGCGACGTAGCGACCGGCGTAGGCTGCTGAGCGGTCAACTTTAGATGGATCCTTGCCGGAGAAGGCGCCGCCGCCGTGGCGCGCCATGCCGCCATAGGTGTCGACGATGATCTTGCGGCCGGTGAGCCCGCAGTCGCCGACGGGGCCGCCGATGATGAACTGCCCGGTGGGGTTGATGAAAATCTTGGTATCTGCAGATAGCCAGTTGCTCGGCAGCGTCGGCTTGATGATCTCTTCCATGACCGCTTCTTTGAGCTGTGCCTGGGTCACGTCCGGCGAGTGCTGGGTCGACAGCACGACTGCGTCGATTGCCACCGGCTTGCCGGCGCTGTCGTAGCGGAAGGTCAGCTGGCTCTTGGCGTCGGGCCGCAGAAAGTCGAGGCTTCCGCGTCGCGCTTCAGCCTGGCGGCGAACGAGCTCGTGCGAAAAGCTGATCGGTGCCGGCATGAGCACTTCGGTCTCGTTGCTCGCATAGCCGAACATCAGGCCCTGGTCGCCGGCGCCCTGTTCCTTGTCTTCAGCCTCGTCCACGCCGATCGCGATGTCGACGGACTGCTGCCCCAGCGCGTTGACCACCGTGCAGTCCTGCGGGTCGAAGCCGCACGCTGCATCGTAGCCAATTTCAGCAATGACCCGGCGGACCAGCTTGTCGAGATCCACCTGGGCGTTGGAGCGAACCTCGCCAGCGAGCACGACGATACCGGTCTTGATGAGGGTTTCGCAGGCGACGCGTGATTCAGGATCCTCAGCCAGCATTGAATCGAGGACGGCATCGGAAATCTGATCGGCCATCTTGTCCGGGTGGCCTTCTGAAACCGATTCGGAAGTAAAAACCGAGTAGTCCGCCATCAAATTTCCCTTGCTGACAGTTAGAGGTGCGGCGGAGTCTAACCGATAGGCCTTTCTGAGATGTCGAGAACTTTTGAATCTGGTCAGCATTATGTAACGGGTGGGTTCCGCCCCGGGGCAGGCACCGGAGCCCAGCCGCCGATTGACGCTCATTGCGTCGCCGTTGGCTGCTGGCCACAATACCGCCCGCTCCGGCGCGATCGTTTCAGCGCTGGTCCCAGGAGGAGAGGGTGTGAACGAACGGGGTGTAAACGAACGGGTAGAACGGGCAAACGCGATCCGTGCGTTGTCGATGGATGCGGTCGAACAGGCGAAATGTGGTCACCCCGGTGCGCCGATGGGGCTTGCCGATGTCGCCGAAGTGCTCTGGAACGATTTTCTGCGCCACAATCCGGCCGACCCCGGCTGGGCCAACCGCGATCGGTTTGTGCTGTCCAACGGTCACGGGTCCATGCTGCTCTACAGCCTGCTGCACCTCTCCGGCTATGACCTGTCGATCGATGCCCTGCGCAACTTCCGCCAGCTGCACGCGCCGACTGCCGGCCACCCTGAGTACCGGGAGTGTCCGGGCGTAGAAACCACAACCGGGCCGCTCGGGCAGGGGTTTGCTAACGCTGTTGGCATGGCCCTCGCCGAGCAGCGGCTGGCAGCCGCCTTCAACCGTGATGGCTTTCCGGTGGTGGATCACCGGACCTGGGTCATCGTCGGTGACGGTTGTCTGATGGAAGGCATCTCGCACGAAGCCGCGTCGCTGGCCGGTACGCTGAAGCTCGGCAAGCTGATCTGCCTCTATGATGACAACGGCATCTCCATCGATGGCGAGGTTGATGCCTGGTTTACGGAGGATGTTCCGGCGCGATTCGAAGCGTACGGCTGGCGGGTGATTCGCGGCGTCGACGGTCACGATGCGCAAGCGATTGAAAGCGCGATCGCCAATGCCGCGGGCGAGAGCGACCGGCCAACGCTGGTGTGCTGCAAGACCGTGATCGGCTACGGCGCCCCCACCAAGGCCGGAACGGCCGGGGTCCACGGAGCCGCGCTTGGCGCCGACGAAATCGCAGCCACGCGCCTGGCGCTCAACTGGGGCCACGCGCCGTTCGAGATTCCCGAACACCTGTACCGGGCCTGGGATGCCCGGCAACGCGGTGCAACTGCGCAGGGCGAGTGGCAGACCCTGTTCGACCGCTATCGTTCGACCTATCCGGAACTGGCCGCGGAGTTCGAACGCCGTCTGGCCGGAAGGCTGCCTTCGGGCTGGGCTGAACCGCTGCGTGCGGTGGGCACGGCTGCGCAGCAGAGCCTCGAGCCGCTGGAAACCCGGAAGGCGTCGAACCGCTGCCTTGGTGCCATTGCCCAGACGCTGCCGGAGCTCTTCGGCGGTTCTGCGGATCTGTCCGGTTCTAACGGCACGCGCTGGTCCGGCGCCACGGACGAGAACTACCTGAGCTACGGCGTGCGCGAGTTCGGCATGAGCGCAATTACCAGCGGCATTGCCCTGCATGGAGGTTTGCTGCCGTTCTCCGGTACCTTCCTGGTGTTTATGGAATATGCCCGCAACGCCGTGCGGCTCGCCGCCCTCATGGGGCTGCGGAACATCTTCGTGTACTCACACGATTCCGTCGCCGTTGGCGAGGATGGCCCCACGCACCAGCCGGTGGAACAGCTGGTCAATCTGCGCAGCACGCCAAACCTCGAAACCTGGCGGCCGGCCGATACGGTCGAGTGTGCGGTGGCCTGGGAGCAGGCCATCGAGCGCCAGAGCGGCCCCTCCTGCCTGGTGCTCACGCGGCAGAAGACCCGCATGGAACCGCGTACGGATGCGCAGCTGGCAACCATCGCGCGGGGCGGCTATGTGCTCGTCGAAGAGCAGGGGCCGCTCGAGCTGATCCTGCTGGCATCCGGTTCCGAGGTTGCGCTGGCCGTGGATGCAGCTGCGCAGCTCACCGGTCGGGGCGTGGGCGTGCGGGTTCTGTCCATGCCCTGCCTCGAGCGGTTTGCTGCGCAGACGGCGGACTATCGGGAGGCGGTGCTGCCGTCACAGGTACGCGCACGGGTTGCGGTCGAGGCCGGCCACTCACAGAGCTGGGTGGGCCTGACCGGTCTCGATGGGGTTGTGGTCGGTATTGATCGCTTTGGCCTGTCCGCCCCTGGGGAGCAGGTCCTCGCAGAGATGGGGATCACGGCGGAGGCGGTCGTCGCTGCGGCAGAATCGGTGCTGGCTTAGCACTTTTTCTCGGGCGCAGGCGTGGTCCGGGTCCGCGGCGCCGGTCGGGGCATCGCTGGCGGGCAGGGAGTAGCGGCCGGTCAATAAAAGGACTGATTTATGGCGCTGAATGTACGAACGCTTGACGACTTTGACCTCGCAGGTAAGCGGCTGCTGATCCGCGAAGACCTCAACGTTCCGATCAAGGATGGTGCAATCACCAGCGATGCGCGGATTCAGGCGGCGCTGCCGACGCTGCAACGCGCGCTGGACGCCGGTGCCAGCGTGGTCGTGATGTCGCATCTCGGGCGCCCGAAAGAAGGCGTCTTCGATGCCGCGCAATCCCTTGCGCCAATCGCTGCGCATCTGGGTCGGCTGTTAGGCCGTGAGGTGGCGCTGCTGCCCGAGTTGGACGATGCGCGTACGGTTCCGCCGGGCGCGATTGCGCTGCTCGAGAACATCCGTTTTCAGCCCGGCGAGAAGGCGGATGACGAGGCACTGGCTCGGCGGCTCGCCGGGCTCTGCGATCTGTTCGTCATGGATGCGTTTGGCACCGCCCACCGCGCACAGGCCTCGACCCACGGGGTAACGCGCTTTGCGCCCTCGGCCTGCGCCGGACCGCTGCTCGCCGCCGAGCTGGAAGCGCTCGGCCGGGCGCTCGAGGCGCCAGCAACGCCGTTGATTGCCATTGTCGGCGGCTCCAAGGTGTCGACCAAGCTGGAGGTGCTCGACGCGCTGGCGGCGAAGGCCGATCAGATCATCGTCGGCGGCGGGATCGCCAACACGTTTCTGGCCGCGGCCGGCCATCCGGTCGGAAAGTCGCTGTACGAGCCGGATCTGCTCGATGCCGCGCGGCGCATTGCCAGCCAGGTGGAGATTCCTCTGCCCGTCGACGTCATGGTCGGCACGCAGTTCGACGAGAACGAGCCTGCCCGGCTGAAACCCGTGGCCGACGTGGCTGCGGAAGACATGATCATGGATATCGGGCCCGAGTCGGCACGGCAGCTGGCTGATCGGCTGCGGCAGGCAGGGACCGTGCTCTGGAACGGACCCGTGGGTGTGTTTGAATTCGACCAGTTCGGGGAAGGGACGCGGGTGCTGGCGGAAGCAATCGCCGAGAGCAGCGCCTTTTCCATCGCCGGCGGGGGCGACACCCTGGCGGCCATCGACAAGTACGGCGTCGGCGACCGGGTGTCGTACATCTCCACCGGGGGCGGCGCGTTTCTCGAGTTCGTCGAAGGCAAGACGCTGCCCGCGGTCGCTGCGCTCGAAGCCAGCGCCGGGAAATGACTTTCATTGCTCTGACAACCGCGGCGCTGGCACCCGCTGCCATTGCCGCTGCAGCCGTGCCTCACGATGGTGAGGCGGCAAATCAACCAGCGAGGTAAACCATGGCCCTCATCAGTATGCGTCAGCTGCTGGATCACGCTGCCGAGCACGGCTACGGCGTCCCGGCGTTTAATGTCAACAATCTTGAGCAGATGCGCGCCATCATGGAAGGCGCAGACGAAACCAACAGCCCGGTTATCGTGCAGGCGTCGGCTGGGGCCAGAAAGTATGCGGGCCCGAATTTTCTACGGCACCTGATCCTGGCTGCGATCGAAGAGTTTCCGCACATTCCGGTGGTGATGCACCAGGACCATGGCGCCTCGCCGGCGGTTTGCCAGCGCTCCATCCAGCTCGGGTTCTCCTCGGTGATGATGGACGGCTCCCTGCTCGAGGATCAGAAGACGCCTGCGGAGTACGACTACAACGTCGAGGTCACGCGCCGCACGGTCGATATGGCGCATGCCTGTGGCGTGTCCGTCGAGGGCGAGCTCGGTTGTCTCGGTTCCCTGGAGACCGGCGAAGCCGGAGAGGAAGATGGGGTTGGCGCGGCGGGCAAGCTGTCCAAGGACATGCTGCTCACCGATCCAGAAGAAGCTGCAAATTTCGTTTCCGCCACCAAGGTGGATGCGCTGGCAATTGCCATCGGCACCTCGCATGGCGCCTACAAGTTCAGCCGTCCGCCGACCGGCGATATTCTGGCCATCGAGCGGATCAAGGAGATCAATCAGCGGATCCCCAACACCCACCTGGTGATGCACGGGAGCTCTTCAGTACCGCAGGATCTGCTGGCGGAAATCAACGAGTTCGGCGGCGAGATTCCTGAGACCTACGGCGTCCCTGTGGAGGAGATTCAGGAAGGCATCAAGCACGGCGTGCGCAAGGTCAACGTCGATACGGATCTGCGCCTCGCCGCAACGGCTTCGATCCGTAAGTTCATGGCGCACAACAAGTCCGAGTTCGATCCGCGGAAATACCTCGCAGAAAGTATGAAGGCCATGAAGCAGGTGGTGGTCGACCGGTACCAGTCCTTCGGCACCGCCGGGAACGCGGACAAGATCAACGTCGTATCGCTCGAGGATATGTTCGAGAACTACGCGGCGGGTGGCCTGGATCCGGTCGTCAAATAGGCCCGAGCGTCGGGGCGTTACCCTGGCGTAAGCAGACGCCGCGTGCGCGGGCCTCAGATGATGCTGATGGCCTTGAGGTCCTGCGCCGAAGCGATCAGCAGCGGATCGTTGTCGCCGATGGCCGCGTTGTTTCGCCCTTCGTAGTCGAACCGACGGAGCACGTAGCGCATACATTCGAGGCGGGCGCGCAGCTTGTCTTCCCCCTTGACGATGATCCACGGTGCATCGCTGGTGCTGGTGCGGCGGAAGCTTGCTTCCTTGGCTTCCGTGTAGTCGTCCCAGCGTTTCTGTGCCTCCCGGTCCATCGGCGAGAGCTTCCAAGTCTTGAGCGGGTTCGTTTCGCGTTCGAGAAACCGCGCCTGCTGTTCTTCGCGGTTAATGGACAGGTAGAACTTGATGAGCGCTATGCCGGAGTCCATCAGCATGCGTTCAAACTCCGGTGCCTGGGCGACGAACGTCTCGTATTCCTCTTCGGTGCAGAAGCCCATCACCCGTTCAACACCCGCCCGGTTGTACCAGGAGCGGTCGAAGAACACGATTTCGCCCTTGGTCGGCAGGTGCGTGATGTAACGCTGAAAGTACCACTGTCCGCTTTCTTCTTCCGTCGGCACCGTGAGGGCAACCACCCGAGCCACGCGCGGGTTGAGGTACTCCATGAAGCGTTTGATCGTGCTGCCCTTGCCCGCCGCGTCACGGCCCTCGAACACCACTACCACGCGTTGCCCGGTCGTCTTCACCCAGTTCTGCAGCTTGACCAGCTCGATCTGCAGCTTGTGCTTGGCACGGTAGTAGTCGCCCGGCGCCATCCGATCCGCGTAGGGGTACTCGCCGGTGGCGAAGTACTGCTGAATGATCTTGCGGCCCGGCCGGCGCTTGCTGCTGCGCTCCCGCACGTGCGCGAGTGGCGCCTGCACCTCGAAGTCTTCGTAGGCGAGCTGGTCCACGATGGACTCGAGCTCGAAGAGGGCCTGCAGCTCTTGCGGGTCTTTCGGGTCCATGAAGCTCGCTGCTCTGGTGCGTGTGGGATTTCGGAACGAGTCTAGCAGGATGTACCTGTTGCGGCTGAGTCAGAACAGCACGCGGGTACGGATCGTACCGGGAACCGAGCGCAGGGCCTCCAGGCCGCGGCTCGAGTCTTCGCCGTCGATGTCCATGACGACGTAGCCCACGTTCTCGAGCGTCTGCAGGTACTGGCCGGCGATGTTCAGACCGGCTTCCGAAAACACCTGGTTGATGTGGCTCATGACGCCCGGCTGATTCTCGTGGACGTGCAGCAGGCGGTGATGGTCCGGATGCTCCGGCAGCGCAACCTGCGGAAAGTTGACGGCGCTGACGGTGCTGCCGTTATCGCTGTAACGCACCAGCTTTTCGGCCACTTCGGTGCCGATGCTGGCCTGCGCTTCGACCGTGCTGCCACCGATGTGCGGCGTCAGGATGACGTTGTCGAGCCCGACCAGCGGTGAGTTGAACGGATCGCCGTTGGCCTTCGGTTCTTCCGGAAACACATCGATCGCGGCGCCCAGCAGCCGTCCGCCGTTGAGCGTCGCCGCCAGCGCATCGATGTCGATCACGTTGCCGCGCGAGGCGTTGAGCAGCACCGCGTTGTCCTTCATGTGAGCAAGCTCCGCGGCGCCGATCATGTTGGCGGTCTGCGGGGTTGCGGGCACGTGCAGCGAGACCACATCGGCCATCGCGAGCAGCTCATCAAGCGTGTCGACCTGCTGGGCGTTGCCGAGCTTCAGCTTCTTGACGACGTCGTAAAAGAACACTCGCATGCCGAGCGCCTCGGCGAGGACACCGAGCTGCGCGCCGATATTGCCGTAGCCGATCACGCCGAGCGTTTTGCCACGCATCTCGAAGGCATTGCTTGCCGACTTCTGCCACTCCCCACGATGCATCTGCATGGAGCGTCGCGAGACGCCGCGCAGCAGGAGGATGGCTTCGGCCAGAACGAGCTCGGCTACGCTCCGGGTGTTTGAGTAGGGCGCGTTGAAGACCGGTATGCCCCGGTCTCTTGCGGTGCCGAGGTCCACCTGGTTGGTGCCGATGCAGAAGCAGCCGACAGCGATGAGCTTGGGTGCCTGATTCAGGATGGCGGCGGTGAGCTGGCTCCGGGAGCGGATCCCGAGGATGTGCGTCTCCGCCAGCGCCGCTGCCAGGTCCGCGCCCTGCAGCGCCGTCTTCTCGAGCGTCAGGTTGCTGTAGCCCGCGGCCGCGAAGCTGTCGATCGCACTCTGGTGAATGCCTTCCAGGAGCAGGACGCGGATCTTGTCTTTAGCGAGCGACGTGGCTTCCGAGGGGGTCTCCATGGTGCGGCTTCCGGTTCACAACGGCCGCGTATACTACGCGCTCACTGATCGAGGGGAAGCGAACATGACCGCGCAGCTGGATGAGCAGTTTTCATCTGCCCAGGTGTCCCGGGATCCGGCCATGCTCGAAGCCTACGGGCAGGACTGGACGCGTATCGCCGCGCCGTGCCCGAGCGCGGTTGTGTTCCCGCAGTCGGTCGAGGAAGTGCAGGCGCTGGTCCGGCTGGCTCGTCGTGACCGCCTGGCGCTGGTGCCCTCCGGGGGCCGCACTGGCCTGTCCGGCGGTGCCGTCGCCGCCCGCGGCGAGGTTGTGGTGAGCTTCGACAAGCTCAACCGCATTCTCGATTTCAACGGCAGCGATCAGCTCGTCAGCTGTGAAGCTGGCGTGGTCACGCAGACGCTGCAGGAGTTCGCAGCCGAACGACAGCTGTTCTATCCGGTCGATTTCGCCTCCTCCGGGTCGAGCCAGCTCGGCGGCAACATTGCGACCAACGCTGGCGGTATCAAGGTGATCCGCTACGGGCTGACGCGCGACTGGGTGGCCGGCCTGCGCGTCGTCACCGGCACGGGTGAACTGCTGGCGCTGAATCAGGGGCTGATCAAGAACGCGACGGGCTATGACTTGAGGCATCTGCTTATCGGCTCCGAAGGCACCCTGGGCCTGATCGTCGAAGCCGACATGCGGCTGGCCCCGGCACCGGCACCGCAGCAGGTCATGGTGCTCGGCGTCACTGCGGCACCCGATCTGCTGGCGATCCTGCGGGCCTTTCAGCAGCGACTCACGCTGAGCGCCTTTGAGTTCTTTTCGGACCTGTGTCTTGAGAAGGTAACCGCGCATCGCCAGCTGGCGCGGCCGCTGACGGACAGCGCGCCCTTCTACGCGCTGGTGGAGTACGACGAGCCCGAGGCGGATCAGGCACTCGAAGTCTTCGAAGCGCTGTTGCATGAGGGGCTGGTGACCGACGGCGTCATCAGCCAGTCCGGCCAGCAGGCCGCCGCGCTCTGGGCGCTGCGCGAGGGTATCTCTGAATCCATCGCACCGGAGCTGCCGTACAAGAATGATCTGGCCGTTCGCGTCAGCCAGGTCCCGGAGTTTCTCGCCGAAGTGGATGCGCTGGTGCAGGCCAACTATCCTGACTTCGAGGTCTGCTGGTACGGCCATATCGGCGACGGCAATCTGCATCTCAACATCCTGAAACCCGCCGGGCTCGACAAAGAGGCGTTCTTCGAGCGCTGTCACCAGCTCAGCCCCCGCATATTTGCCGCGGTTGCGGCGCGGGCCGGGAGCATCTCCGCCGAACACGGGGTCGGGTTGCTGAAGCAGCCGTTTCTCGAATACTCCCGCGGTCCTGAGGAGCTGCGGCTCATGCAGGGATTGAAAGCCGTGTTCGATCCGGATCAGATCCTCAATCCGGGCAAAATGCTGCCCGGCTGAGCCGGCTGGCATTGCTATTCGAGGGTGGTAATGCCCTCGGTGCCGCTGATCAGCACCCGGGACGGCCGGTTGGCGGCGAAGATGCCGTTGCAGACGACGCCGATGCAGTTGTTCAGGGTGCGTTCCAGCGCTGCGGGATCGACGATGTCGAGGCCGTGCACGTCGAGAATCTGGTTGCCGTTGTCGGTGACGAAACCTTCCCGCCAGCGCGGCTCGCCACCAAGACGTACCGCCTCGCGGGCCACCAGCCGTCGCGCCATGGGCAGCACCTCGACCGGCAGCGGGTAGGTTCCCAGCCGGGGCACGAGCTTGCGATCGTCGACGATGCAGAGAAAGTCGTCGGCTGCCGCCGCCACGATCTTCTCGCGCGTGAGCGCGCCGCCACCGCCTTTGATCAGGTTGCGCTGCGGATCCACCTCGTCGGCGCCGTCGATATAGACTTGCACCCGATCAACCGCCGTGAGCTCCAGCACGCTGATGCCCTGGGCCTTGAGCCGCTCGCTTGAAGCCTCGGAACTGGCGACGCAGGCGTCGAAGCGGTGCCGGTGGGCGCCGAGCAGATCGATGAAGGCGTTGGCCGTGGAACCGGTACCGATGCCGAGCACCGTTTCCGGCTCCAGCTCTGGTGTAATCAGTTCCAGGGCAGCGTAAGCGACGGCGTGTTTGCGGGCGGACTCAGGATCAGTCATGGGCTTCGGACCAGCTGTTCAGATCGGTTGATGCTCTTTCCGATGCACTGTCACGTGCACTGCCCGGTACGTTCCGGCCCGGAAACCCTCAAGACTTTGGCATACTGCCCGCCCGGTGTCGGCAGGGAATCAGTCTGGCACCGGTGGTAACAGGGCTGCATCTGTGCAATTCGGCAATTCTGATACGGCAGCAGGCTCAGCTCACACAGCACTACTCGGCAGCACCAGTTTCATGCTTGAACCTTACGTTAAGAAGATCCTCTCTTCACGTGTTTACGATGTCTCCATTGAGTCACCCCTGACCGAGGCGCGGCGGCTGTCGACACGACTCTCTGCGCCCGTGCATTTCAAACGCGAAGATCTGCAGCCGGTGTTTTCGTTCAAGTGCCGGGGCGCCTACAACAAGATCGCACAGCTGACCGCGGAAGAACGGGCACGTGGGGTCGTCGCGGCTTCGGCGGGGAACCATGCGCAGGGCGTGGCACTGGCGGCGCAGAAGCTCGGAATCCGCGCCATCATCGTGATGGGCCGCAACACCCCGAGCATCAAGATCGACGCGGTAAAGAGCTTCGGCGCCCGGGTCGTCCTGCACGGCGACGGCTTCGATGAGGCCAATGGCTATGCGCAGAAGCTGGTGCAGGAAGAGGGCATGGTGTTCGTTCCCCCCTTTGATGACATTTACACGATCGCCGGCCAGGGCACCGTGGGGATGGAGATTCTGAACCAGTTTCACGGCGTGCCCGGCGCAATCTTCGTACCGGTTGGCGGAGGCGGCCTGGCCGCCGGTGTCGCTGCGTATGTGAAGTATCTGCAGCCGGACGTCAAGATGATCGGCGTCGAAGCTGAGGGCTCAGCCTGCCTGGATGCGGCGCTGAAAGCCGGGCGGCGCGTCAGGCTGCCGCTCGATACGCTGGACCTGTTTGCCGACGGGGTGTCGGTGTCTCAGATCGGCAAAGAGAACTTCAAGGTGCTGCGGCGGTACATCGACGGTGTCGTAACGGCCAATACCGACGAGATCTGCGCGGCGGTGAAGGACGTGTTCGACGACACCCGCGTTCTTGCTGAGCCGTCCGGTGCGCTGGCCATCGCCGGCCTGAAGAAGTGGGTCGCGGCGAACGGCAAGCGGCAGCGCAGCCGTATCGAGCGCGGGCTGGTCGCGGTGGTGAGCGGCGCCAACGTCAACTTCGATCGGTTGCGGCACATCTCCGAGCGCGCCGAGATCGGTGAGCAGCGCGAAGCGGTGCTGGGCGTAACCATTCCCGAGCGCCCGGGCAGCTTTCTCAAATTCTGCCGTACCCTCGGCAAGCGCACGGTAACGGAGTTCAACTACCGCTTTGCCCCCGGCGTTGAGGCGCAGGTGTACCTGGGGGTTCAGCTCGGCGACGGCGAACAGCCTGGCGCCATCGTGGCGGCGCTCGGCGACGGCGGCTATCGCGCGATCGATATGAGCGGCAACGAGGCCGCGAAACTGCACGTGCGCTTCATGGTCGGCGGGCGCGCCGACAGCGAGGAAACCGAGCTGCTGTATCGCTTCGAGTTTCCGGAGCGGCCCGGCGCGCTCCTGAAATTCCTCGGTGGCCTCGGCAGCCGCTTCAATATCAGCCTGTTCCACTACCGCAATCATGGCTCCGCCTGGGGACGGGTGCTGGTGGGCTTCCACTCCGAGCCTGGCGCGCAGGCGGCTCTCGATGCGCATCTGAAGCAGATCGGCTACCGCCACTGGGTGGAGTCTGAAAATCCCGCCTACCGCCTGTTTCTGCGCTGAGCCTGCGGGCGACAGGACGCTAGCCGCTGCTCTGGACTTCCGGCCCGAGCACGAACTGTTCGTACTCGGCCTCGAACATCAGCAGCCGCGGATCGCGTATGTGATCGATGTACAGGTGGCCGTTCAGGTGATCGAACTCGTGCTGAATGACCGTGGCCGGAAACCCTTCGAACACGCGTTCGAAGGGCTCCCCCTCCGGTGTCGACGCGCGGACCCGCAGCTGCTGAGGCCGCTCGACAAAACCGCGCAGCCCCGGCACGGACAGGCAGCCCTCCCAGTAGCCCGCGGTAGCGGGATCCAGAATCTCGACTTCGGGGTTGACGAAATAGGTGGCCGGCAGCGACGGCAGCTCGCCGTAGCGGCTTGGCCCGCCGGGCAGATCGATCAGCGCGACCTGGAGCGGCACGTTGATCTGGGGTGCTGCGAGGCCGATACCGCCAGAACTTTCGAGGGTGTCGCGCAGATCCGTGAGCAGATCAGCGAGCACGCGGCTGCCGAACAACTCCGCGGGTACTGGCTCGGCGGGCTGGCGCAGGGTCGGATGTCCCATGCGGATGATGTCACGTATGGCCATGTGCGGTCCTGTTCCTTGCCTGGTCGGTCAGCCGTCTGCCGCGGGCGCTGAAAGCGCTGATGCCCGCTTCGGTAACCACCGCATCGAGCGCCCGATCCCAGGGGTCGTGCGGGAGCGCCGCCGTGCTGCGCTGGCAGTCGTGCGCCAGGCCGATCCGTAGCGGCGCTGCGGAGGCGACGGCGGCGCAGTCTCCAACGTGGGCGAATACCCGGTCATAGTAACCGCCGCCCTGCCCGAGGCGCATGCCGAAGCGATCGAACGCGACGAGCGGAACCAGCAGCACCGACAGGGTCTGGAGCGGCAGCCGATCGGCGTCGGCGGCCGGTGTCGGCAGCCCGAAGGCGCCTTTCGCCAGTGGATCGTTCGGCCCGACGCGGTAGAAACCGAGCTCGCCGCGACGGTGGCGGCTGGACCACTCGATCACCGGCAGGGCCATCGGGCGTTGCTGCTGCCAGCCGTGGCGCAGTATCGGCGTGGCGTCCAGCTCGCCGCGGGCGGTCGCGTAGGCGGCAATGCGACCGGGGCGCCAGAACAGGCCGCTCGCCAGCAGATGCCTGAACACGGCACGGGCGTGAGCCTGCTGAACGCTTACCGGCAGGCTCCGACGCAGCTTGCGGTAGTGCCGGCGCAGTGCGGCCTTCTCGGGATGAGGGTCGGGGCGCGGGTTGAGGTAAGAGTCGGAGTGGGCGTCAGGCGTCGCCATGGGCTGTCCCGTCGCGGGTGCGCTGCGGCCCGCCGTTGCGTGGGGGAGTGCGCCGCGCTGTTCCTCGAGCTGTTCCCCGAACTACGCCTCGAGCTATTCCTCGAGCTATTCCTCGAGTTGGGGAATTAAGAATCTCCCGGAGATGCCGCTGTTGGTTAGCCCTGAACCGTTGCGGTTCAAGGCGGAGGCATGAGCAACTCATCAGGCATCCCGACAGTGATTGCAGACCAGGTCTGCGCTCAAGGCCAGGCGTGCACAACAGAATTGAACCCGCACCCCCTGGGTGGTTTATAACGGCTCAAGGACAACACCAAATGGCTAACATCCCAGGAGACAGCATGGAGTATAGCGCGTTGGGCGCGTGCGTCAGGTCTTGACAGCAGGGCCTGTGAAGCGGTTTACAACCCGGCGGGCCAAAGGCTCAAAACTTGATCTGTTTCTGTTCCTGCAGGGCCGTTTCGACCTGGGCGCTGAGCTTGGCCATGCTCTCGCCGATTGCGAGCTTCGCGCTGCCGGCCTGGGTTTTCAGATCCAGCAGCTCGTTGGTGATGTTCAGCGCGGCCATGACGGCGATCCGGTCCGGCCCCAGCACCTTGCCGCTGGCGCGGATTTCTGCCATCTGCTCGTTCAGGTAGCGCGCCGACACGTTGAGTGCGTCCACCTGCTCTTTCGGGCACGCGACCTGATAATCCTTGTCCAGTATGGTCACCGTGACCGTCACGCTGTCGCTCATCCCCTGGGTCCCTCGTCTGCCGCCTTCAGGCGTCCTGCTCCAGCGCTTTCAGGCGCGTGATCATGGATTCGACCCGGCTCTTTGCCAGCTCGTTCTTTTCGATCAGCTTGGCGCGTTCCGCCGACCAGTTCCGTTGCTGCGTGCGCAGGGCGCGGTTCTCGCGCGCCAGGGTCTCGGTAAGGGCCAGCAGTTCCTGAACCTTGCCGTGCAGCAGATTCCAGTCCGCGACCAGCGGATCTTCCCTGGATTTTATCGGGTCGGTTTTCGTCGGGTCACTCATGATCGACAACTCGTAGTCCGCAACAGTCTGCCGCTGGCCGTCGGGCCACCGGACTCCAAGGCGTAGGCCCGAGTTCCGGTCGGATTCCCGAAGATCGATCGTCGTCTGGCAGGACGGGGTGAAAAGGTCTTACAAATCAAGTGTGCAGCGAACGGAGCGGCATGTGAAGCCCCGGCATTGACCTGCATTTGCTAGCATGCCGCGCATGAGCGATGTCCAGCACCTGAGCGAACTGTCCGCCGCTGCCCGCCGTGGTGTCAGCGCCGCGGAGCTGCATGGCGCCGCCTGTGGCGTCGCAGTGACCTCGACGGCAGAGCATCCGGCCTTCGCCCTGGTTGAGCTACTCGGTGCCGACGCGCTGGCGCATGCTGAGGCGGTGGATGCCTTCATGGCCGCGACGCTCGAAAGTGTTACCGATGAGGAGCTCGCCTTCGAACCGCTGCTGCTTGACGTGGCGGACGGGGTGACGGATCCCGATGATTTCACCCGCGAGACGGCGGCGGCGTTCGTTGAGGCGCTTGCGCAGTGGTGCGCGGCCTTTGTAGCCGGTCTGTTCGCCGGCTTGCCGGCCCTGGAAACCGCGGACAGCGAACCGCTGGCGAGCGACGATATCAACGACGGCGCCTGGGTCGGGCGGCTCGATCTCGGTCCCGACGCGGAGGAGCTGATCCAGGATCTGGTTGCCATTGCGCAGCTCGACACCACCGTTGATGAGGATGCGCTGGACGATCAGGAAGCCGCTTTCACCGAGCTGCGCGAGTTCGTCCGGGTTGCCGTCATGCTGCTGGCAGCGGCGCGGCACCAGTCTGATGACGAGGCCGCCCCGTGAGCCCGCGGATTCCGGTGCGGGAGTACGCCCAGCGCCGCGCTCGGCTGATGGCACACATGGAACCCGGCTCCATCGCCGTCATTCCCAGTGCCCGGCCGAAGCGCCGCAACCGCGACAGCGAGTATCTGTTCCGCCAGGACAGTGACTTCTACTATCTCACGGGCTTCGTGGAGGCGGACGCGCTGCTGGTCCTGCAGCCGGGACGCGAGCATGGCGAGGTGGTGCTGTTCTGTGCGGAGCGGGATCCCGACTGGGAGCGCTGGAACGGCACCCGGCTCGGCCCCGAAGGTGCGCTCACCGAGCTCGGCGTGGACGATGCGTTTCCGATCGGCGATGTCGGCGACATCCTGCCGATGATGATCGAGGGTAAGGAGCGCATCTACGCCACCCTCGGCGAGCAGCCGAATTTTGACACGCTGCTGCTGAGCTGGATCCGCAGCATTCGCGATCGCGAGGCTGGCGGTGCGATTCCCCCCGGTGAGATCGTCGCGCTGAAGCACCTGCTGCACGAGCTGCGCCTGTTCAAGTCGGCGGCCGAGCTGCGGGTAATGCGCGAAGCGGCGCGTATTACCTCGAGCGCCCACCGGCGCGCCATGCGGCGCTGCAAGCCAGGCATGACCGAGGGCCAGCTCGAGGCTGAGCTGCAGTACGAGTTCATGCGCCACGAAGCCCGCTCCGCCGCGTACACGAGCATCGTCGGCGGTGGTAACAACGCCTGCGTCATGCACTACATCCGCAACGATCAGCGGCTCAAGGCGGGCACGCTGGTGCTGATCGATGCCGGCTGCGAATATCAGCACTACGCCTCCGACGTAACGCGTACCTTTCCGGTGAGCGGCCGGTTCACCAAGGCGCAGCAGGCCCTCTACGAGATCGTGCTCGCTGCCAACGAGGCCGGGATTGCCGCGGCGACGATCCGCAGTGGCTTCAACGATCCCCATCAGGCGGCGGTCACCGTGCTCACCCAGGGACTCATTGATCTGAAGCTGCTGCCGGGCTCTCTCCACGACGCGCTGGAGCAGGAAGCCTATCGCCGCTTTTCGCCGCACAAAAGCAGCCACTGGCTCGGGCTCGACGTGCACGATGTCGGTGACTACCGGGTCGACGATCACTGGCGAATGCTCGAACCGGGCATGGTGCTCACCATCGAGCCGGGCCTGTATATCGCGGACAGCGAAGAGAACTCGGACGTTCCGCCCCGCTACCGTGGCATCGGCATCCGCGTTGAGGACGACGTGCACGTCACCCGCAAGGGTCCGGAGGTACTGACGGCTGCGGTGCCGAAGACGGTAACCGCCATTCACCGTGAGATGCGCGGCAGCACGCGCCGCCGGCAGCCGTCTGCGGTAGCGGCAGGGCGCTGAGCGATGGCACGGGATCGAACCGGCCGCATCGGCATCGTTGGTGCGGGGGTCGTTGGCTCAGTGCTGGCCCTCGCGCTCGCCCGGCGCGGCTACCGTGTGCTGCTGCTGGAACGCGCGGCACCTCCAACTGGCGCGCCCGCTGCGCAGCTCGAGGATCCGACCAGCTGGCCGATTCGACACGTAGCGCTCGGCAGCGACAGCGTTGCCCTTCTGGCTGAGCTGGGCGTTGCTGATTTTCCCCGGGGCCAGTTCCGCGAGATTGCCGTGTGGGAGGCTCTGGGCACGGCAGCCCTGCGTTTCACCGCCGCGGAAGCGGGCCTGCAGCAGCTCGGTGCCATGGCGGAGCTGCCGGCGCTGACCGGCGCTCTGTGGCAGCGGATTGAAGCAACGCCCGGGATTGGCGTATTGCTCGATTCGTCGCTTGCGGCGATCACTCCTGCTGAGCACGGCGTCGACGTGCGGTTTGCCGATGGCACGGTGGTGCCGATGGACTTTCTGATCGGCGCCGATGGGGCGCGGTCGCGCGTGCGCGAGCTGCTCGGCGTCGACGCCGCAGCGGAGGCAACCGGACACACGGCGCTGGCGACAGTGGTGCGCACCGAGCACGCCCATGAGGCGGTCGCCCGACAGCGCTTCCTGCCCTCCGGTCCGCTCGCTCTGCTGCCGACGCGCTGGCCGGACGTGGTGTCCGTGGTCTGGTCGCAGACGCCCGCGCAGGCGGCTGCGCAGCTGGAACTCGATGATGCCGCCTTCTGTCGTTCGCTCACGGCGGCCAGTGGCGGTGTGCTGGGCGACGTCGCAGCCGTTGGTCAGCGCGGTACCTTTCCCATCGCCCAGCAGCTCACCGAGACCTTTCTGCCCGCGCCGCGTGTGGCGCTGGTCGGCGATGCGGCCCGGGTCGTTCACCCGCTGGCCGGGCTCGGCGTCAACCTCGGGCTCGATGACGTGCAGACGCTGCTCGCCGCCTTTGACGGCTCCGGGACTGCTGGTGCCGGTACGCTCGACCTGCGCCGTTGGGCACGCCGGCGCCGGGCGCGGTCACAGATCGTCCAGCAGCTGCTGACGACCCTGCAGCAGGTTTACGCCCAGACCGAGCCGCTGCCGGTGTGGCTGCGGAACCTGGGCATTCGGGCGGTGAACGGTTCGCGCCTGCTCAGGCAGCTGTTCATCCATGAAGCCCTGGGCACCGATCGTTCCGCCTGAACCCAGCGGGCGGACCAGCATGGCAATCAGCAGGAGAATGATATGACCGTCCGGCGGACCGCCCTGTTCGAGCTGCACCGCGCTGCGGGTGCCAAGCTGGTGCCGTTTGCCGGCTGGGAGATGCCCCTGCACTACGGGTCGCAGGTTGAGGAGCATCATCAGGTGCGGCGCGCCGCCGGTATGTTCGACGTATCGCACATGACGGTGATCGACATCGAAGGCGCGGATACGGAAGCCTATCTGCGGCACCTGCTCGCTAACGATGTGCGCAAGCTGGAGGCACCCGGGCAGGCGCAGTATGGCGCCATGCTCAACCCGGAGGGCGGCGTGATCGACGACCTGATCGCCTACCGGCGGGAGGGCGGGTTTCGCCTTGTCACCAATGCCGGAACGTACGCGCGGGTCGTGCCCTGGCTTGGGGACGTGCAGCTTAAGGGTTTCCCCGACCTCAGCATCAACGTTCGGGAAGACGCTGCGATGATCGCCGTGCAGGGACCAACGGCGCTTGGCCTGCTCGAAGCGACGCTCCGCACCGAGCTCGAGGCCCGGATCGGGTCCTTCGAGTTCATCGAGCAGGGTGAGCTGATGATCGCCCGTACGGGCTACACCGGCGAAGACGGCGCCGAACTGATTCTGCCTTCAGCGGCGGCGCTCGACCTGTGGTCGAAGCTGGCCGCCGCAGGTGTGCGGCCGATTGGCCTGGCCGCGCGCGATACGCTGCGGCTGGAAGCGGGACTGAACCTGTACGGCAGCGACATGGACGAGACGGTGTCGCCCTGGGCTGCCAATCTCGGCTGGACGCTGGCGCGCAAGGATCCCGAGCGGGACTTCATCGGCCGCTCGGTAATCGACGCGGAGAAAGTGGCCGGAGTCGAGCAGAAGCTGACGGGCCTCGTCATGCAGGAGAAGGGTGTGCTGCGGGGCGGCTACGTCGTGCAAACGGCGGCCGGCGAGGGTGTGATTACCAGCGGCCTGTTTTCCCCGACCCTGGGCTACAGCGTTGCGCTGGCGCGCGTGCCGCAGGCAGCTGCGGGCGCGGCCGATGTGCAGATCCGCGGCCGCACCCGGCCAGCGCAGATCGTGCGGCCACCCTTTGTCCGCAAAGGCGTTGCCGCCTGGCGTTGATTGACGAACAATCGCGCTGCTGCCGCAGCCTGCCGTGTTGACGTTTCGGTGGGTAATGCACGCAGCCGCCGGTCCACCTCCTGTGGCCCAGCGGGAACGAGGCCCGGCCAGCATGATCCGGCCTGAACAAGGCGAAAGCAAAGGCGAAACTAATGAGTGAGATACCCAACGAGTACCGTTACGCGAGCTCCCATGAGTGGGCCCGGCTCGAGGAGGACGGCACGGTGACCGTGGGCATTACCGATCACGCGCAGGGTGCGCTGGGCGACGTGGTGTACGTCGAGCTGCCAGAAGATGGCCTGGTCGTTGCTGCACAGCAGGAGGCCAGTGTCGTCGAGTCGGTGAAGGCGGCGTCCGACATCTACGCGCCGGTGTCCGGCACCGTAGTGGCGGTCAACGATGTGCTCGAAGATGCGCCGGAGACGGTCAACGAGGATCCCTATGGCGACGGGTGGTTTTTTCGGCTCCAGCCCGACGATGCGGCGGAACTCGATGAGCTGCTTACCGCTGACGCCTACGGCGAACAGCTCGAGGCGGAGGAAGGCTGAGATCGTTCACCGCAGCCGGCGGCTTTCGCCAGCGGCATCTTGAACCCGCTGCATCTTGCAATGAATGGTCGGCAACTGGTTTTCGCATGACGTTCATGCCCTGCGCCCGCAGCTGACGTAAACTAAGTCGACCGGTTGATCTGCCGTAGCTCAAGCGCTCCCCGCGCAGCAGGCAGGGCGACTTTCCAGAACTTTTCGGACCATCGCAGCACAGCCCAGGAGGCAATGCCGTGCCCTTTATTCCCCATACCGAAGCCGAAGTAGAGTCGATGCTCGCCACCATCGGCGTGCAGGACATCCAGGCGTTGTTCGATGAGGTCCCTGAGGCGCTCAAGGCGAACCGCCTCGACGGTCTCGACGAAGGCATCAGCGAGCTCGAGCTGCTGCAGCGCCTCGGCGCGCGCGCCGAGCAGGATCTGGCCGGGCCCTGCTTCATGGGCGCTGGCAGCTACGACCACCATATTCCTGCCGCAGTCTGGGACCTGACCGGGCGTGGCGAGTTCATGACCGCATACACGCCGTACCAGGCCGAAGCGAGCCAGGGCACGCTGCAGCTCATCTACGAATACCAGTCGATGATGACCGAGCTGACGGCGATGGACGTCTCCAACGCGTCGGTGTACGACGGTGCGTCGGGCCTCGCCGAAGCCGTGCTGATGGCCAAGCGCGCCAACCGCAAGAGCAAATCCTCGCGGGTGCTGATCCCGACGACGGTCAGCCCCCTGTATCGCGAGGCGACGCACAACATCGTCCACAATCAGGGTATCGACATCGAGCTGCTGCCGATGAACGCCGATGCCTGCCTCGACCTGGATGCGCTGCGCGCAATCGAAGAAGCGCCAGCCGCTGTGGTGCTTCAGCAGCCCAACTTCTTCGGTCACCTCGAGGACGTCGATGCGCTCACCGACTGGGCCCACGAGCGGGGCGCGCTGGTGATCGCGGTGGTTAATCCGCTGACCCTGGCGCTGCTGCGCCCGCCGGGCGAGTGGGGTACGAACGGTGCGGACATTGCCTGTGGCGATGGCCAGCCCTTCGGCATCCCGATGTCCTCCGGGGGACCATCGTTCGGGTTCATCTGCACGCGGCAAAGCCTCGTTCGCCAGCTGCCGGGACGCATCATCGGGCGCACCGAAGATACAGATGGCAAGGTGGGGTACGCCTTGACCCTGCAGGCCCGGGAGCAGCACATTCGCCGCGGCAAGGCGACCTCCAACATCTGCACCAACCAGGGACTGCTCGTTACCGCGGCCACCATCCATCTGGCGCTCATGGGCCGCTGCGGTCTCGAAGAGGCGGCCAGCGCCTGCGTCAACAACACTCGGGCCCTGGTTGAGCGGCTGACGAGCCTGCCGGGGGTGGAGGAAGCTTATGGCAGCCCCTACTTCCACGAACGGGTGTTGCGTCTGCCGCGGCCGACGGCGGAGGTCATGCCACAGCTGCTCGAAGCTGGCCTGGTGCCCGGGCTCGAACTTTCCGAGTTCTTTCCGGAGCTCGATGATTGCCTGTTGATCTGCGCGACAGAGAAACGCACGCAGCAGGAAATGGACCGCTATCGCGCGGCGCTTGCCGGCGCGCTCGAAGCTAACGGAGGTGCCGCATGAAGTCGCTGTTCGAACAGAGCGTAGCCGGGCGTCGAGCAACCGCGCAGCGCGTCCCCGGAAGTGTTGCCGACGCTCGTGCGGCACTGCCGGAGTGGGCGCAGCGCAGCAGGCCGCCGCAGCTGCCGGAAGTGTCTGAGCTGCAGGTGGTACGGCATTTCACCAACCTGTCGCGGCGCAACTACTCGATCGACACGCAGTTTTATCCGCTTGGATCCTGCACCATGAAGTACAACCCCCGCGCGGCGCACAAGGTGGCGCTGCTACCGGGTTTTGCCGGGCGTCATCCGCTGGCGCCGGAGCAGATCAGCCAGGGCTTTCTGTCCTGCCTTTACGACCTGCAGGAGCTGCTGCGTGAGGTGACCGGGATGCAGGGCGTATCGCTGACGCCCATGGCTGGCGCCCAGGGCGAGTTTGCTGGCGTTGCGATGATTCGCGCCTACCACGAGGCGCGCAACGATCACGCCCGGACGGAAATCATCGTGCCGACGGCCGCTCACGGAACCAATCCGGCGACCGCGGTCATGTGCGGCTACCAGGTGCGCGAGGTGGCGGTGGATGCCAGCGGCGATGTCGACATCGAGGATCTGCGCGCTGCGGTTGGTCCGCAGACGGCCGGGCTCATGATGACCAACCCGTCTACCTGCGGTGTGTTTGAACGGCAGGTGGAAACGATAGCTAAGATCGTCCACGACGCAGGTGGCCTGCTGTACTACGACGGCGCCAACCTCAATGCCATCCTCGGCAAGGCGCGGCCTGGCGACATGGGCTTCGACGTACTGCACATGAACCTGCACAAGACCTTCGCCACGCCGCACGGCGGTGGTGGACCGGGCGCGGGCCCGGTTGGGGTCGGCGAGCGGTTGCTGCCCTATCTGCCGACGCCGATCGTCGGGCGCGAGGACACTGGCGACGGCGCTCGCTACCGCTGGCTGACCAAGGCGGATCGTCCGCAGAGCATCGGCCGGCTATCAGGCTACATGGGCAACGCCGGCATTCTGCTGCGGGCGCTGGCCTACGGGTTGTTGCTCGGCCGCGAAGGGCTGACCCGGGTGGGCGAGTTCGCAACGCTGAATGCGAACTACATGGCCGCGCGGCTGCAGGCGGAAGGCTTCCAGCTGGCCTACCCGGAGCGTCGTGCGACGCACGAGTTCATCATCTCCTTCAAGCGCGAAGCCCAGGCCTACGGCGTCACCGCTATGGACATCGCCAAGCGCCTGCTTGATTTTGGTGTTCACTCACCGACGACCTACTTTCCCCTCCTGATCCCCGAGTGCTTCCTGATTGAACCGACGGAAACGGAGACACGGGAGGAGCTCGATCGCTTCATCGATGCGTTGGTAGCCATCAAAGCCGAGATCGAAAGCACGCCGGACCTCGTCCGGAAGGCGCCGCATACGCTGCCGGTCAAGCGCCTGGATGACGTCAAAGCCGCCCGCGATCTGGATCTCGCCTGGCACGGCCGTGAGCGTGGCCCGGACACTGACACCGAGCCCGCGGTGGCCGCGCAAGCCTGATCTCGACCCCACCCGCCGGCGCCGGCCGTATTTAACCTTTTAGCTGGTCGGCGCCAGCCCCACCGCTTGCGAGCCCGTTTGTCGGGCACTCTGTTGGCAATTCCGGGATAAGTACGGTTCAATCGAGGATCGTCCCGATCAGGCGGGGCGGCCGTTATTTGTCGCAGACGCAGAATTTGCGCGACTTTTTGCGGGAACAGCGTTGATCTGTGGCGATGTCGGGAGACGCATCGTCGCGTCGGGTGCGGCCACCGTCGGCCCAGGATCAACCGTAGCAGGGCAGCGGCGCGCAGACGCTGGGCCGATGACAAAGGGAACAACAGTCGTGCTAGACAAAGACGGCTATCGCCCGAATGTGGGCATCGTCATTGCCAACACGCTGGGGCAGGTGCTCTGGGCGCGCCGTATTGGAGGGCACGATGCCTGGCAGTTCCCCCAGGGCGGCGTAAATGCTGGCGAGAACCTCAAAGACGCGCTGTTCCGCGAGCTCGAAGAAGAGGTCGGGCTGACCGCAGGCGATGTGCGCGTGCTCGCGCAGACCAGCAACTGGCTGCGCTATCGCATTCCGCGCAAGTTCAGGCGCCACAATTCCGATCCCCGGTTCAAGGGGCAGAAGCAGCACTGGTTCCTGCTCGAGCTGACCGAGGAAGAGTCGGCGATCCGCCTCGATGCAAACGCGAAGCCCGAGTTTGATGGTTGGAAGTGGGTGAGCTTCTGGTATCCCATCGGCCAGGTGGTCGAGTTCAAGCGCCCTGTTTATCAGCGCGCCCTGCGGGAGCTGGCGCTGCACCTGCCGTTGCCCGAGGAACGCCGGGCCCCACCGCTGGAGCGCCCGCGGCGTTCTGGAAATGACAGCCCGCGGCGTTCTGGAAATGACAGCCCGCGGCGTTCTGGAAATGACAGCCCGCGGCG
>JBCDGJ010000026.1:0-40580 GCA_038757945.1 Pseudomonadota bacterium | reverse complement strand
GTTGATCGTGGCGGCACGGGTCCGCCGTCATGCTGTTAGCTGAACGGGTTGCTGATCGTGCCGTTCACGATTGGCTGGAAGGCCGTCAGGCTGTCCCTGAGCGTGCTGTTGCCGAGCCCGTGGGTCGGGAAGTAACCGGCGGTATCGAACAGTCCCTGCTCGTTGTGCAGGGCCATGTAGTTCATGACCACCGTTTGTACCAGCAGGTTGACGTTGTTGGCGGCCGGTGTCCCGGCGGTTTCCACGGACCCATCGGGCCGCATGTAGCCGATCTGCTGGTGCAGCGCCTGCGCTTCCGGTGTGCCGCCCAGCAGGTTCGGGCGTCCGCTCGGGTTGTAGACCATGAAGAAGGTTGCGGCGGTCTGCTGGTTGTCGCTGGTCCACTCGCCCTTGCCACGCCCGTCGACGCTGTTGTCGATGGCGCCGTTCGAAGACAACGAGCCGTCGGACATCACGTAGAGCATCAGCGGTACGCCACGGATGGCCGCGTACTCGAGGCAGGCCCCCATGCACTGGCCGGCCCGGAAGTCTTTCACCTCGCCCTCTGCACGACGGCCGCCGTGATAGTCGTAACCGCCCATCTCGACGGTGCCGGCTCCCGCGAAGCCGTTGATGACCATCTTCATGACTGAAGCCGTCTTTCGGAACTCGCCGCCGCTGCGACCGCCCGCTTCGAAATCGTCGGTACTGAAGATGCCGGTGGCCCCAACTATTTCCGGGTCGCCGGCTGGATCCAACGTCGTCGGATCGCCGAAGCGTTCGGCGAGGTCGGCGCTCTTGAGGTAGCCGCAGCGCACCAGATCCTTGACCACCTCATCGGTGGTGACGGACTGGCCGCTGTCGATGCTGCGCATCTTCTGGTCGCTGATGCGGTAGATGGATTCCATTACCGCGACGGCGTCTTCCTGGCTCAGCACGCTGGTGAGGTCGCCTACGTCGACCAGGGACGTGACGTCGGAGGGCCGGTCAACTTTGGTCGGGCGGACCGACAGATCGATCAGGTCCATCGGCGCCATGGAGTTGCCGCCGGAATCTGAGTTTTCTGAGCCAACGAGCGTCAGCAGCGAACCGTTTGCGCCGGCCCGAGCAATGCCGTACATCGGGTTATGCGGATTGTTACCCGTGTCGTTTTCCGAGCGTGCAGGAATGACCGCGCCGTTGATATTTGCCGCCGTCGTCGGCGACAGCTTCGTCATCATGCCGCGCAGAAACGGGCTGTCGCTGTGGAACGCGAGGCCGAGGCTCTGGTCGATGAAGTCGGAAAGGCCCGTATCAGGATTTGCAATCGAAGGCACCATATCGCCCGGTAGCCCCTGACGTTCGTAGCCTTGCGTGCTCAGAAAATCGAGCTGCCCGCCGCGCTGACCGACCAGTACGTTCGATCCCGCCTGGTTCGAGCCGCCGGCGAGGTCGAAACAGATGAACGGGATCTTGCCGGCACCGTTCGTCTGGATGTCACAGCCGCTGATCAGCGCCGCTAGATCTGGCGACAGCGCCATTGCCTTGCCGCCAATAGTGGTCTGAGTCATGCCGAGCGCGATGCCGCTGCCGGCGATGAATCCCTGCGCGAGGAAGTCGCGGCGGGTGCGCGGACGTGCGTGATCCGGGTGGCAGAGCGGATCGTCGTACTTGCGCCGTCGTCTTCGAATCATCTTCTTCTCCTTGATACCGGGCCGCGTTGCGACCCGATCTGGTTTCTTGAGCTTTGTCAGTCAGCGTTACTGGACCAGCATTGCAGCGCTGCCGAGCACGGCGGCGCAGGCGCCCTTGACGATCCGTTCGGTGCGATCGGCCTCACAGCCCGCTCCGCAGCTGCTCAAGCGGTCAACCAGCGCATTCAGCTCGGTTTCGAGTTCTGCCTGCGCCGGCTGCGTGACGACTCCGGCGCCGATCATCGAGTTGAACAGCGGGTTCATGAGCACGCTGCGGTCGCTGAAGGCCGTCGCCGGCGCCGCGTTGAAGTCGAGGCCCGGGAAGTAGGTGCCGCGTGCACCGCCATCGTCGACCAGTGCCGAGCAGTAGCTGATCGCCAGCTGCGTCACGCCCATCTGCTGCGATGACAGGAAGCCGCCGAGGATCGGGTTGACCGGCATGGCCTGCTGCACCAGCTCGTAGGTGCCGCTCACACCCGGATTGGTAATCGGGATGCCGGTGAGCTGCGCCATGGTGGCGTTGATCTCTGCAAAGTCACGCACCCCGAGCTCGGGTCCACGAGGCTGATCACCCGGTGTTGCCGGGGCTGGCGGCGTGGCTTCCACGTAGACGTTGGTCGCCGTTCCGAGCTGCTCGAAGGTCAGGAAGAACTCATCGAGTTCTGGTCCCTTGTCGAGCTGAATGACGGTGCCCTGCGGCGAGAGGGTCTGACGCCCCTCGGTTGCATAGGCGGCTGACGTGATCGACGTGTCGAGATTGGCAAAGGCCTGGCCAACCTCGAGCTCGCGACCGTTCAGGCCGATGCGCATACCCGCAACCGGAATCGTTCCAGGATCTGTGGCCGAATCAAGGACGATGAAGAACGGCGTATCGAACAGGTAGCTGTAGCTGTCGAACTGGCTTGCTTCGAAGACGATGTAGGCATCGGTCAGCCCGACATGGTCGCTGACGTTGAAGAGAACGAAGTACTTCTCGCCAACGCCAACTTCGAAGTTCTGCACGATCTGTTCTTCGGTCAGCGCCCGGTTATGAACGGCCAGCATCCGCACCGTACCGGCCCAACGGTTCTGGTTGTCTACTTCGCTGGCGATCGCGAGTGCGTAGGTTTCGTCCCAGTCGTTCAGCAGACCCCCGGTCGCCGAGTCGAGGTCTTCCGTAAACTCACCGTTCACGTAGATACGGCGACCGTTGGCGGGGTCGTAGGTCAGCACCATGTGCTGCAGCGACGCCTGCAGGTCTTCGTCGTCATCGGCGGTCGACAGCTGCGGATCACCGCTCTGATCGGTCTCCGTGGACCGGTTGAAGGTGTCGTAGTTGTACAGGGTCTGGCCGACCATGAAGTTCCGGTTCTCAGCGCTTCCCGCATAGCTGACGATACGCGCGGGTCCGTCCTGGCTGACGTTGCCGGGTACGACCCAGAGTTCCACGGTGTACTCGTTGGTCGCCTTGATCAGATCATGCAGTTTCCGGCTTGCGGTCGTTGAGCCCTGCGCCTTGCCGTCGGTGAAGGCAACCCCCCAGCCTCCAACCCAGCTGTAGTCGCCGGACAGCGTCAGATTGAGGGAAGGCTCAACGCCCGAGGTATCAAATACCGTGTTGCCGGAGCCTGTCTTGAACTCGTAGAGCGCAATCAGATTGTTCTCGAAACGTCCGCCGGCGGAAGAAATGATGCCGTCTGTCAGCTTCATGGCTTTGCTGGTGACCAGCGCAGGATCGATCTGATCGGGTGTAATGGCGTCAGAGAAGGCCTGAATCGCGGCCAGCATTTCATCGGCGTCATCGCTGCAGCTCTGGGTCCAGCAGTTGTGGAACTCGCTGCCGAGGCGCAGTACGAACCGCGAGTTCTCCGGCAGCTCGAGATTCATCCGGGCCTGTGCGGCAGCGTAGGCGACATCGATGTCATCGCTCGCGATGAACGGTGCCTGCGCGATGGCCGCCGTGTCCGAGTGGCACTGGGCACAGTAGGTGTTCAGCAGCGGGTAAACGGTGCTCGCGAAGAGGCCCGTGTCGACCGGGAAGTTCTTGCTTTCGCCGGGATCCTGAATTGGAGGCGGCACCAGCTGCACGGTCTTGCTACCGCCGCCGATGGTGTCGCTGGCCCAGTTCTCGATGTAGGACTCGATGATGTCGCCGCAGGCGTCAGCGTCGGACTCCCAGCAGTTATGGCCCCCGCGGACCTTGTTGACGAGCAGGGACAGGCCCGGGTCGTTCAGGTCGACCAGCGCGTTCGTCGTGTCGTAGGCAAGATTGATGTCGTCCGCCCGCACGAAACGTGGGGTCTGGGACTCGTTGTGGCAGCTGCCGCAGCGATTGTTCGGGACCAGGTTGTCCCATACCGCAAGCTTGAACGCCTGCACATCGGCAGAAGCCGGGGCCGGTCCCGTGTAGTTGCTGACCGTTGGCGCAACCGTCACCGGGTTCTCTTCAACCGAGGCCCCGGACCCGCTGCCACAGCCTTGAACGAACAGGCTCAGGCCAATGAGCAGCAGCGCCGCGCGCAGCGGAGAACGATGAGTGCTGAGGGTATTGGTGTTGTGTGTCTTCATTTTGCGGCTCCTCAGTCACCCATGCAGTAAACGGCGGATTCCGCGAACACGCGGCGCAGGTTGTAGCCGTTGGTCCTGAAGGAGGACACCATGGCGTCGAGCTGGAGACGGTCGGCGCTGTCGGCCGGGCTGCGCAGGCACACGTTTTCGAACACTTTCTCGACCTGGCACTGTGCGAACGCGGTGCTGTGCGACAGCTCTTGACCCATGGACTTGGCGCCGTTGCCGGAGCCGGACAGGGCCGGATCCCACCCGAGGACGGATTTCGGCCCTGCTCGCCAGTAGTTGCCCCAGGAGTCATCCGGAGTCTGGAACCCTGGCGCGAAGTTGGCTGCGTTGTTGAAGTACTTCGAAACGACCCGGGTGCCGGTGACCGGATCAACCTGGCCATCCGCGTTGTAGAGCAGCGAGCCATTTTCGCCGGTTGGATCTGCGTCGACGTTGTACGCGTAGTCGTAGTAGGCGAAGGCCTGGGTCATCGGATCCATGCCGGAGTGGCAACCGACACAGTTGTTGAGGAAGACGCGCGCATCACCTCCGGGGCTGCGCGACACATCCTGGCGGATCCGGTCCGGAGAACGGGTGACATCATGCACCTGCTCCATATCCCGGCACAGGTGGGCCATCAGGGTGAAGCGGAACATGGCGCGATTAGTGCCATCGATAAAATAGGACTTCGCCGCTGCGCGGCTCGTCAGCACGCCAGCGGTGGCATCGGTCGGCAACCCGTTCAGCGACGATTGGGTAGTCGCCTGCAGTTCGGCCTGCAGGTCAGCCTTATCCAGCGCCTCATAGTGTGCGTTGTTGCTGACGGAGTAGGGCGGGAGGCCGCTCCCGTTGCCGACGTAGGCAACGTCCTCGTACAGCAGGCCGCGAAAGTCCCGGTCATCCCGGACCATCCCGATCACCGTAGCGGTGTAATCGTTCAACGGGACGAATACGGACTCATCCCGATTGGTCCAGGGCGCTGCGAAGTTGCGCAGCGTAATGCTGTAAAACTCCGGCGCTTGCGTCGCGAGCAGCGCGGCTTCGAGCGGATCGCTGTTGTTGATGTCATCGACCATGGCATCCAGCGTGCTCGCAGAAGCAGGCACACCGGCGATGCGGTCGTGGATACGTTTGGCCTGATCCCTTGGGCCGGCGAGTGCAGTGGTTGACAGTACGCACACGGACAGTGCGAGGGCGAGACCGGTCGCGGTTCCCTGCAACAGGGAACGGCGTCGGCCAGCCGTTCGGGCCTGGACCAACGGGGCCATTGGATGCTCCTATTTCGGCAAACAGCGTTGGCCTTGTGCCAGCGCTGCTACAGCTACCTGAATGTCGATCCTTTGACATCCCACGTGAGGTGCGCAGTCCTGCGCAGTCCACACCGTCTTGACCGAGGTCACCTTGTTCTGGGCGTGGATGTAAGCGCCACCTAGATTAGGCATTTACATTCGTTACGCTGTGACTCGGCGCACATTGTTGCTGCAGATGGTGAAATCGCTACGCCTTGCCGGTGTGCTGTGCGGTCAGTCACGTCCTGCTGTAAGCCCTTTGTGAAAGAATTTCTGTTCGTAAGTCGGTCAGACGCTGAGGGTTAAGTGGTATCTCGCAACGACCATAGGATGAAGTGTGGGTGGTTGGTTTCGCTGCTGCTGGTGCTTAGCGCCTGCGGCGGTGGCTCCGATCAGGGCAGTAGCGCAGCCTTTTCCGGCGGTCAGGACCCCGATCCGGTGGTTGTCGACTTTCCCGTTGCCTACGTCAAACGCCTGCTGCAGGTTGATGATGACGGGGAGCTGCTCGCTACCGACGTTCGTCGACCAACCGATTTCTTTCCGGGTGCGGAACTGATCCTCAGGGAACGTGCGTCGCCAACGGCTGCCGAAGTTGTGCTCACCGTAGACGTGTTCCCGGCCGATGAAGAGGGCAATCCACCGCTCTATGACGTCAAAGACGTCGCGGTCTCGGCTGATGGGCTACGCATGGTGTTTGCCATGCGTGCGCCGGAGGACCCGGATCTCGATGACGACGAGCAACCGACCTGGAACATCTGGTTCTACGATCGCGAAGATGATCTGCTGCGGCGCGTCATCAGCTCCGATCTGGTGGCCGAGGACGGCGAGGACGTCGCGCCGCAGTTTCTGCCCGATGGCCGCATCGTCTTCTCTTCGACGCGGCAGCGCTTCGCGAAAGCCGTTCTGCTCGACGAGGGCAAGCCCCAGTTTTCCGGCCTCGACGAGGACCGCGATCTGCCGGCGCTGGCCCTGCACGTGATGAATGACGATGGCACCGAGATCCGTCAGATCACCTTCAACCAGAGCTCTGATCTGGATCCGATGGTGCTGAGCAGCGGACGCATCGCGTTCAGCCGCTGGGACAATGTGCCCGGCCGTGATCGTATCAGCCTCTATGCGGCGAATCCGGACGGCACCGAGCTCGAGATGCTCTACGGTGTTCACAGCCACGACACCGGGCCGGATGGGCAGGAGATCGAATTCGTTGAGCCGAAGGAACTGCCGGACGGCCGGTTGCTTGTGCTGCTGCGCCCCTCCGGTGACCAGTCGACGTTGGGAACGCTGCCGGTCGCCGTTGATACGGCTGCTTACTCGGAACACGACCGTCCCATACCGTCGGCCGGTGCGCTGTTGGCCGACGCTCAGGAAGTACTGTTTCCCGGTGACCTCACCCTGGAAGAGGATCGCCCGCCGCTGCAGGGGCGCTATGCCTCGGTGTTTCCGCTGTTCGACGGCACCAATCGTCTGCTCACGGCCTGGAGCCAGTGCCGACTGCGGGATACGACCTCCGATCCGCTGGAGCCCGTGATCCGTCCCTGCACCGAGGACTTTCTGAACGATCCGATCTACGTTGAAGCCGACCCCTTCTACGGAATCTGGATGCACGATCTGACGGAGGATACGCAGCAGCCGATCCTGCAGCCGGAGCCGGGTGAGGTGTACTCGGAGGTGGTGGTGCTCGAGGGTCGCACCGCAGCGCCGGTCCTGCTCGACAAGACCGCGGGCATCGAGCTCGACGCCGATCTGGTGTCGGAGAGCGTTGGTGTGCTGCATATCCGCAATGTCTACGATTTTGACGGTACCTCGCTGGTCGACCTGTCCTTGGTGTCTGATCCGCTGATTACCCCGGCCGCGGCGCGGCCGATCCGCTACCTGCGGCTGGTCAAAGCGGTCTCCATGCCGGATGACGATCTGGTGGATCTCGACGGCACTGCGTTCGGTCGCAGCCAGGCGAACCTGATGCGCGAAGTGCTCGGCTATGCGCTGGTCGAGCCGGATGGCTCGGTCAAGGTCAAGGTGCCCGCCAACGTTGCTTTTGCCGTTGAGCTGCTGGACGCCGACGGCCGTCGGGTATCCGCACGTCATCTCAACTGGTTGCAGCTCCGTCCCGGAGAAGAACTGGAGTGTGTGGGCTGCCACAGCGCAGACAGCGAGATTGCCCACGGGCGCCTGGATGCGCAACCGCCGACCAGCAACCCGGGTGCCGCGGTTGATGGGTCGCCGTTCCCGAATGCCAATCCGGCGTTGTTCGCAAACGCCGGCGAGACCATGGCGGAGGTCTGGGCCCGCATCAACGGCGTGCCGGAGCCAAGCGTGGATCTGCGATTTACCGACTACTGGACCGACCCGGCGCTGCGCACGCCGGATCCCGATGACATCCGTGCCTATTCCGGTCTGCCGCTGGGCCTCACCGCGCCGGTGGCCGACGGCTGCGTCACCAACTGGACCGCGCTGTGCCGGATCACCATCCACTATGCGGAGCACATTCATCCGCTCTGGGGCGTTGACCGTCAGCAGTTTGATGTCGATGGCAACCTGACCGGCGATGAAACCTGCACCAGCTGCCACGCGCCAGCCGACGCCATGGGCATGGCGATGGTGCCAGCGTCGCAGCTCGACCTCTCCGATGGTCCTTCACCGGACGAAGCTGACCATCTAATCAGCTATCGGGAGCTGATGTTCAACGACAACGAGGTCGAAGTCGTGGATGGCGCCGTGATCGATCGTCTGGTGCAGGCCACCGACGGGGACGGCAACCCGCTGTTCGAGGTCGATGCCGATGGCGAACTGATTCTCGACATTGACGGTAACCCGATCCCGGTGCTGGTGACGGTTGGCGTGACGCCACCCCTGAACATCGGCGGTGCCAACCTCAGCCCCCGGTTCTTTGACCTGTTCCTGCCGGGTGGATCACATGCTGGCTATCTCAATGCTGCAGAGCTGAAGCTGGTCTCAGAATGGCTCGACCTGGGCGGGCAGTATTACAACGATCCGTTCATCGTCCCTCAGTAGGCGCTGCTCGTACCTCGTGGTTCAGGAGACAGAGGATTCCTCCATGGTCAGTCGATCGGGACATCGATTTCAGCCCTTGGTCGCAGCGCTGCTGTGTCTGGCCGCGCTGTTGCCGACATCCGCCCTGGCCTGGTTCGAAGCCTACGAACCGGAAGTTGTCGTGTCCGATCCGTATCTGGAGATGCGCACCGGCGCTGGCCGGGGTTTTCCGATCTTCTACGTCATCGCCCAGGGCGATCGGGTCACGCTTCTGAAACGCAAAACCAACTGGTTCAAGGTGCGTGGTCCGCGTGACAAGGAAGGCTGGGTTCACATTGATCAGCTGCAGCACACGCTGGACCTCGATGGCAATCCGATAGATTACGGGGTGCTCGCCATCGGCGACTTCAGCAACCGGCGCTGGGAGCTCGGCATGGCTGGCGGTGATTTCGGCGGCGCCAACCTGATCAGCGGTTATCTCGGTTTCGCGCTGACGCCGCATGTCTCCTTTCAGCTGGAGGGAGGTCAGATCCTGGGTAACTTTTCTGATGGTTTCATCGCCAACATCAGCGCGGTGATCGCACCTTGGCCGAACCGCCGGATCTCGCCCTATTTCATGGTGGGCACCGGCATCGTTCGCACCGAGCCCCAGGCGGCCATCGTTGCCGCCGAGGATCGTGAGGACGAGGTGGCCCACGCCGGAATCGGCGCAAACGTATATCTGAGCGATCGGTTCATTCTGCGCCTTGAGTACAAGCGCCACACGGTGCTGACGAGTCGGGACGACAACGAAGAGATAAATCAATGGAAGACTGGATTCAGCGTCTTTTTCTAACGGCGCTGCTGGTTCTGCCAGCGCTGGCGCAGGCAGCTACGGCCCCTGAAGAGCTGGAGCTCGAGCCGCTGGTCGTGCGCGAGCCGGAACGGCGTGACGTCGACGTCGACCGCATCGACACCGAAGACTTTGAGATCGGCGTCTACGGCGGGTTGATGAGCGTTCAGGATTTCGGCACCGAAACGGTGACCGGGATCCGGGCCGCCTACCACGTGACTGAAGACTTCTTTGTCGAGGGGACCTACGGGCAGTCGACCCTGGGCCTGACGTCCTTTGAGCGGTTGAGCGGCGGGGCCCGCCTGCTGACCGATGACGAGCGGGACCTGACCTACTACAACGTGTCCGTCGGCTGGAACCTGTTTCCTGGCGAAGCCTTTCTCGGCCGCCGCTGGGCCTACAAGGGCAGCCTCTATCTGGTGGGCGGTGTCGGCAGCACAGAATTCGGCGGCGACAGCCGCTTTACGATCAACGTCGGTGTGGGCTACCGGCTCATCGCCACGGACTGGCTTGCCCTGCACGTCACCGTTCGGGACCACATTCTCGACAGTGAACTGCTGGGTGAGGCAGACACCCTGCACAACATCGAGTTTACCGGCGGCCTGACCGTCTTTTTCTGAGCGCCAGCGGCGGAGATGTCCATGAAACTGACCCAACGATTGATCGGTGCGGCCGTGCTCGGCCTGTCGCTTCTGAGTGGCGGCTGCAGCAGCATGAAGCTCGAGCCCTGGGTGAGCCCCTATGAGCGCAACAACCTGGCGGATCCAATCATGAGCTTCAGCCGTTCCCAGGCATCGGCTGCCTACCTGCACCACGTGTATCAATCCCGGGAGGGCGCGCGCGGTGCCGAGGGCGGCAACGGAGGCGGCTGTGGCTGTAACTGAACGGCGGAGCACCGGCTGGTCGCTTAAGCATGCAGCCCTTGCGCTGCTGGCGTTGATGAGTACGGGCGCCTACGGCGCGGTATTGCCCGAGGACCGGTCCGATATTCTCTACCATGCCTACGAAGGTGATGGGCTCGAAGTTCATGGACCGTCGGTGCTCGTTCGCAAGGCCTACAAGGATAAAGCGTCGGTCTGGGCTAACTACTATGTCGACATGATCACCAGTGCCTCCGTCGACGTCGAGGCGACGGCGAGCCAGTACACGGAGGAGCGGGTCGAGCGCAGCGTCGGGGTTGACTATCTGCACGGTAAAACCACCATGGGCCTGTCCTGGACCAACAGCGAGGAAGACGACTACTCGGCGCACTCCTATCGCCTGGGTATCAGCCACGACTTCTTCGGTGACCTGACCACCCTCGGGATCAGCTACGCACGCGGCAACGACACGGTTCGGCGCAACGGTGACGCGATCTTCGAGGAGGACGCAAGCCGCCAGGTCTATCGGATCGACCTGACCCAGATTCTGACCAAGAGCCTCGTCGTCAACCTGAACTACGAGGGCGTGACCGACGAGGGCTTCCTGAACAATCCCTACCGTCAGGTCCGCTATCTTGACCCCAGCGCGGCCCGGGGCTTCAGCTACGAGCCGGAGCTGTATCCGAACACGCGGACGAGCTCTGCCGCGGCAATCCGTGCCATGTACTACCTGCCGTACCGGGCCTCGCTGAAGACCGAATTTCGGACGTACTCGGACAGCTGGGGCATCGGCGCCTGGAACGGTGAGATCGCCTACGTTCACCCGCTCAAACACGGCTTTACGCTCGATCTGAAGTACCGGTTCTACACGCAGGAAGCCGCGGATTTCTACAGCGATCTGTTTCCGCGGCAGACCGCGCAGAACTTCCTGGCCCGCGACAAAGAGCTGAGTACCTTCACGACCCAGACCATCGGTGCGGGCGTGAGCTACGATTTTGAGACCCCCTGGCTGCCGCTGTTCAAGCGCGGCGAAGCCAGCCTCTACTACGATTTCATCCGTTTTCAGTACGACGACTTCCGCAACGTCAACTTCGTCGGCGACGGTGTCGGTACTGAGCCGCTGCACAGCTTCGATTCGCACGTGCTCCGCGCCTTCATTTCTTTCTTTTATTGAGGGCGGTGCCGGGCGTCCCTCGGGTCGCCCAGGCTAGTGTTGCGCTCGAGCGTTCCGGGCGGAGCGCCGACCGATTGCCGACGTCGGCCTGACGCCTGTCGGGCCGGTCCGTATACTAGGCCGCTGATCCAGCACGGCCTCGGCCCATGACCATTCGAACCCGTATCGCGCCTTCCCCCACCGGTGATCCCCACGTCGGTACCGCTTACATGGCGCTGTTCAACCGCGCCCTCGCGCAGCAGGTCGGCGGCGCTTTCGTTCTGCGTATCGAAGACACCGACGCGGAACGCAGCACCGACGATTCGGAACAGCTGATCCTCGATTCGCTGCGCTGGCTGGGGCTGACCTGGGACGAGGGGCCGGACACCGGTGGTCCGCACGGACCCTACCGGCAGAGCGAGCGTCTGGCGATCTACCGCGAGCATGTTGATCGGCTGATTGCCGAAGGCCATGCCTTCGTTTGTTTCTGTACCCGCGAACGGCTTGAGGAGATGCGCGCCGAGCAGCGTGAGCGGGGCGAAACGCAGCGCTACGATGGCCGCTGCAGCGGTCTCGATCGCGAGGAAGTAGCGGCGCGGATTGCGGCTGGTGAGCCGCACGTGGTCCGCATGCGGGTACCTGCGGAGGGCATCTGCCGCTTCGAGGACGCCCTGCGTGGTGAGATTGAGATTCCCTATCAGCAGATCGATATGCAGGTGCTGCTGAAGGCCGATGGGTTTCCGACCTATCACCTCGCTGTGGTGGTTGACGATCACCTCATGGGCATCACGCACATCGTGCGTGGCGAGGAGTGGATCAATTCGGTCCCGAAGCACAAGCTGCTCTATGACTACTTCGGCTGGCCGATGCCAGTCATGGTGCACATGCCGCTGTTGCGCAACCCGGATCAGAGCAAGCTGTCCAAGCGCAAGAATCCGACGAGCGTCAACTATTACCGCGAAGCGGGGTTTCTGCCAGAGGCGCTGGTGAACTACCTGGGCACCATGGGCTTCTCCATGCCCGATGAGCGTGACCTGTTTACCCTGCAGGAGTTCACGGCGGCCCTGTCGCTCGAGCGGATTACGCTGGGGGGACCCATCTTTGACCAGGCCAAGCTGCGCTGGATGAACGGCCAGTATATTCGGACGCTCGATGACGCGGCGTTCGCCCAGCGTATACAGGACTGGATGCTGAATCCCGATCGGCTTGCGGGGCTGATTCCGCTCATCAAGGAACGTACAGAGCAGTTCAGCGACCTGGTGCCTCAGCTCGGCTATCTGATCGGCGATCGGCCGGCCCTGACCCCAGAGCAGCTCGCCGGCAAGGGCGTGGAGCTCGACCAGGCCGCGCAGATCCTGCATCACTACCTCGCGTACCTAGACCAGCTGCGGGGCTGGGAGCGGGAGGCGCTGTTTCGCGGTGCCGAGGCACTGGCTGGATTCCTCGAGCTCAAGCTGAAGGACTGTCTGCAACCGGTGTTCGTGGCGATCTCAGGCCGCAAGGTGTCGCTCCCGCTGTTCGACTCGATGGTGTTTCTCGGTTCGGACATTACCCGCGTGCGGCTGCGGGACGCGTTGCAGGTCGTTGGCGTGTCGAAGAAGCAGCAGAAACGGCTCGATAAGTCATTTCAGAGCTTTGAGCAGGCAATGCTCCGAGACCGGTAGAATCCACCGCCGGGTGAGAAACGGAGCTTGTGCTATCCCCAGCACATGCGGCTATACTGCGCGGATAGAAAGCCCCGCCCGATTTTCTCTCGAGTTTTCTTTTGCCGTGCTATTACCGTCGCCATTTCGCGGTAACAGCAGCAGCCGCTCAACCAGTTCTTCGGCAATCGTTTCTAGACGTTCCTGTCTGCATGGTGCAGCAGGCGTTTTTTTTAGTCCGTGTTGATTGAATCGGGGATGCGGTCGACAGTGCGCTGCGGCGCAATTGGAATCTGATATGAAACTGTATGTAGGAAACCTGCCCTGGAGTGTCACGGAGCAGGAGCTGAGTGATCTCTTCGCGCCTATGGGAGATGTCTCCTCCGCAAAAGTCATCACCGATCGGGAAACCGGACGCTCTCGTGGCTTCGGCTTTGTTGAGCTGAGCGATGAAGCAGGTCGCCGTGCAATTGATGAGCTCAATGGCAAGGACATGGGCGGTCGGTCGCTCAAGGTCAACGAGGCTCAGGACAAGCCCCGCCGAGACTCGCGGTACTGAGGTCTGCTGGCGGTCGGTCCGTCGGCTGCTGTCTAACCTCTGAGACTCAGAGGGTTTGCGCTGTCGTGACTGGCACGGATCCCGACTCAGCGTCGTTGCGCTCGAGCTTGAGCACCAGCCACCAGCTACCAGCATAAAGCAGCAGCGCGACCGCGGTTACGGTCATCCAGACGACGGCCTCTGTTCGGCGGCTGGGCAGCGTATTGCGCATTATTTGACGATCTGCAGCTTCGCGGTTGGCTTGAGCGACATCTGCGCAGCGTTCATAGCGTCTGCATAAAGCTGAGCGCTGTGGACAACGGGCCGAATCAGCTTGCGCAGAATCATGTTTTCCAGCTCCTGCGTGGCTTTGTCCGCGCGATCTGCCTGCAGCCAGCGAACCGACCGCAGCAGCTTGAGCTCATCGGCGTGTGCTGTCTTTGCGCAAGGGCATCTCACGATGATCTTCCGCTGTGCAGACACAGCGACCAGAGACATCAGTTCATCCAGTTGATCCGCAATCGCGGGATTGCCCAGCACGCTATGGGCGGCATACAGGGGTTCGAGGATAGGCTTGCGGGCGCGCATGGCCTGCGTCCAGTGGCGGATGCACCAGAGAAAGAACTGGCCTCCCTCTGAGAGTCCGGCAATCGGTGTTTCTTCGGCGGATTCGACGCCGTGCTGCGGGGGCGACAACTTGTGATCCATCGTCCTGTTTCTTAATGAGAATGATTTGCATTTAGACACAGGACAGTGTCGAATGCAAGCGCAGGTTTTACCTTATCGGGGTAGCGTTGCGCCGCACCGGCTGGCCTTCGGATCCTGACTGGCTTCAAAGGGTGGCAGGGAAGTGACAGGCACTATGCCGGGCGTCCCAGCCGATCAGTGCCTGAAGCGTCTTGGCCGTCCCTCAATGATCGGGATAGAGTGCCGGAGATCAAAGAGACTAAGTGAGGGCGGGAGAATGGCGGAGTCACGGATTGATGCGTTGCGGGAAGAGCTCGGCGGCGCGCATCCGCTTGCGGCAAACAAAGTTGCCCAGCAACTGAATGATCATCAGATCGGATTCATCCGCAACGCGCCCTTCATGGTCATGGCCAGCAGCAACGATAAGGGCGACTGTGACGCGTCCCCGAAAGGCGGTCATCCTGGCTTTGTGAAGGTGCTCGATCCCGAAACGCTACTGATCCCGGACATCGGCGGTAATCGGCTGTTTCAGAGCTTCGCTAACTTCGAGAGCAACCCCAAGGCGGGGCTGGTCTTCTTCATTCCGGGGATTGATGTCACCGTCCGCGTCAACGGTCGTATCGAAGTGCTCGAAGCTTCGGCGGTTGAAGCGGAGGGGGTCAACGCTGAAGTGCATCATCCCGATGACAATGCCGCTATCGTTCAAGGGCTCCGTCTTACGGTCGACGAGGCGTATTTTCACTGTCCCCGTTCCATGCACTTCGGTGAGGTCTGGAACGAGGCGGCGATTGCAATAAATCGTGAGCGCAGTCTTGCCGAGCTGAAGTAACGCCTTGCGCGGGAGGCTCTGCCCAGGCCGGAGGTGGTGAGTCCGGCGTGATTTGACAACCGCTCGCCAGGCTCAGGGCGTGAACGCGTCCTTGAAGCCGAGGGCTAGGTCACAGATCTGCACCGGACATTGCGGGAGTGTTGGGGGAAACCTGGAACTCAATCGGTTCCGGGAGGGCTGAGGAGCAGAAGTGATCCCCGAATTCAGTGCCGAGCTGACCCCACGCGATCAGGCGGACATGACTATTTATCTGACGATGCTCAATGAGCAGCATCGTGACGCGCTGCTTTTGATCGTTCGTTACGCTGCCGGCATCAGCGGCGCAGAGCACGTCGAGCTGCAGCATCTGGATCCTGCTGGTCTGCTGTTTCGCGTCAGTGAAGGCTTTGAGCAGGCCCGATGGGCTGAGGTCCCTTTTGAACGCCGAGCCGGCTCGCTGCGGGCAATGCAGAACGAAGTGGTCAAACTTCTGTTTCGTGCGCGAACGATTGCGGGTGCGGGTGTTCCCATAACCCGTCTGGAGACACAGCACGCGCGAAGCACCGTGTTGCGGGTACATCGCGGCGAGGTGCTTGCCCGCCGAGTGCTGACGCCGCGCGTATTCAGTCTCACGCTCCGTACGGCGCCGAACTCCTTTACCACCCCGGGATTCGACGCTTTTGTGTTTCTCTGTGCACCAACGACGCCCGGTGGCAAGACACTGTTCGACCAGGGTTTCAACATGGCCGAATACCGGGCTCTGCCGGAACAGCAGCGGCCAGCTGGCGCTCATATGACGGTTCGCGCCGTTCGAGAAGACGAAATCGATATCTGGTGTGTTCAACACAACGGCCCCGCTCGAGGTTCTGTTGCGGTCGTCGATTGGGCCTGGCGGGCTCGGCAGGGCGATCGGGTCGCCTTCTGGGGACCGCGAACCGCCTTTGAGCCGCCGCCGGGGAGCAAACGGGTACTGCTCGTGGCGGATGAAGCGGCGCTGCCCGCCGCGCTGGGCATCGTTGAAACGCTGAGCCCCGGCGTGCCCGTATGCCTGCTGGCAGAGTGTGCCAACCCTGATGAACGGCTGCCGGTTCCTGATCGCCGCAATCTAGACGTGCACTGGTGCTACCGAAAGGGAAGCCCGGCAGGGCGCAGCGGCGCGCTGCAACGCTCCTGCGCCGGGCTCGAGTTCGACCCGGAGGGCCTCTACGTGTTTGGCGGCGGTGAAGCGCAGGAAATGTCCCGCTTAGGCCGATACCTTTCGCGCGAACGGAGCCTGAGCTCTGGTCAGATTCAGCTTGCTGGCTACTGGCGCGATGATCTTCGCAACGGTGTCAACGTACGCGTATGGCAGCGTCAGTAGCGTCATTCTGGCGGCATACAATCTAAATAAGAATCATTTGCATTTTCGTTCCATGTCCCTTAGTCTGGCTTCGCGTCGTCACGGGCCTTGAGACAACCTTCTCCCTCTCCCTTGCGCTTGGGCCCGTGACGATCGCACCAGGTCCTCGGTTGATTCACCTGCTTGCGCTTTATCCCCAGAAAAAGCTGGTGCAGTGCCCACGACCTGTAGCGACCGTGCGCTAGTCACGGTCTTCGAACGGTGCTGGCCATTGGACAACCTGGACGCTGCGTTGCCCCCACTGCCGCTTCGGCGGTACGGTCAATAGGCAGGCTCGAGCCTGGTGTTTTCCGGAACTTCGTTGCTGATGGCGGGAATCGTCAACAGCGATACGAATGCAGCCCCGGCGCGCATGCGCGCGCCGAGCTGTGCGAACCAGCGCTTGTCTTCGACGGCGGCCGCCAGATCGGCGTTGGCGCGTTGCAGCGCGCGCAGGTTCTTCATCCAACGCGGGCTGTCGATGTCCAGGGTGAGCGGAAACACCTGCTTCGAGATTTCGCTGGTCTTGGTGAACACGGAATGTGCATACCAGTCCGTATCTACGCCGAGAGCGCGATGGAAAGCGGGCCGCTGGTGGTCGCGGACGAACATCGTGGCGTAGACGGCGGTCAGAAAGAACTTGATCCACAGCGTATTGATGCCCGAGGTCAGCTTCGGATCGGTTTTCATCAGCAGCGCAAACGCCTCACCGTGGCCAAACTCGTCGTTGCACCACTCTTTGAACCACTTGAAGATCGGATGGAAGCGCTGTTCCGGGTGTTGCTCGAGGTGCCGGAAGATCGTGATGTAGCGGGCGTAGCCGATCTTTTCTGACAGGTAGGTGGCATAGAAGATGAACTTGGGCCGGAAGTAGGTGTACTTCTTCTTCTCGGTGAGAAAGCTCAGGTTAACGGCGATGCCGGCCTCGCGCAGGGCGTCATTGATGAAGCCTGCATGTCGCGCTTCGTCGCGAGCCATCAGCTGGAACAGGGTTGTGATGTCTTCGTTCTTGCCGCGTCGCTTCATTTCTTTGTAGAGCACGCAACCGGAAAACTCGGCGGTGCAGGAGGAGATCAGAAAGTCGATGAACTCGGCCTTGAGCTCCGGATCCATGCCGTCCCAATCGATGTGGTCCCAGTCGGCGTTCTTTTTGAAGTGGCCGTTGTTGGGATCGCTCTGCATGCGGCTGATGAGCTCGTCCCAGTCCTTACGGACAGGTGTAATGTCGATGGCGTCGAGGGCGTCGAAGTCCGTGGTGTAGAACCGTGGGGTGAGCAGGGTATTGCGCATGGCCACGGCCGTAGCGCCCTCGCTGTCGATCACGGCCTGGCGGTAGTTGCCCGCGTCGAGCGCGTCTTCGACGTTTTTGGCGTCGGCGGAGTGGTCAACGGCCGCATCTTCTACCCGATTCATGTTCATACCGACACCTCCTCTGAAAAGGAAAACTCACACAGTTCCATGAATTCGAAGTCCCCGGTCAGCCGGGTCCAGAGTTGCTCGATGTGGGACGCACGGGTAATGGTGGCCATGCGTTCCTCGCGGACGATCTCGCCGTAGGGGGCGAGCACCGGAGCGCCGTGGACGAGCACCTCGTCACCGGGGTGGATGATGGCGCCGTTCAGAAACTTGACGTGCGCGTGAAGACTCTCGAAGCAGTGACTCACCTCGACCTCGCAGGGCGCGGTTTCCGTGGTTCGTGAAAAGAGTCCCATGGTTGTTCCTCAGCTTGCCGCCCCCAAAACTGCCCGATGCGTGCGTGGCCGGAATGCAGCTCGAACAGAGCGAGCGGCGCACGAAATTACATAGCGATTCGTGTCGCGAGTCGCTGGTCCCGGTTCAAGACGCCGACGCTGGGATAAGCGCTTGGGCTAGCCACTAGTGTAACGCGATATAGACACTTGTGAATAACGCTGTGGTTACACGAGTGAGTGGAGTGGTCGCTCGGTTGGACAAGCAGGAGGGGCACCCGGTTCGTCATCGGGACAGTTGCGGGTCGCAGGGGCGCCGATACGACACCGATCCTGCAGCAGGTGGTCAGCGCGACGGCTTAAACTGTGGGGCTGAAGACCGCTCGGCTGGAGCCACCGTAGGAGGTGAGGCTCCAGCCAGCCACAATTGCGTCAGGCCTCGATCTTCAGCGTGCCCTGCATAACGGCCCAGTGGCCAGGGAAAGTGCACATGAACGTGTAGGAGCCTTCCAGATCGGCGAGGGGGACCTCAATGGTCGAACTCTCGCCGCCGCCGACCAGTTCAGTTGCGGCGATTACGCGCTCGTCATCGGGCACGTAATTTGCGCCGGGACCAGCGCCCAGTGCCGCGTTTGCAATGTCCTGCTTGTCGGCTTCTTCAACCAGCACCCAGTTGTGTCCCATAACGTTCTTCATCATCGACCCCGTGTGAGTCAACGTGATGGTCGCGGTGCCGCAGCTCTTAGGGAAGCTGATTTCCTTGACGTTGTATGCAAGCGTGTCCCCGACTTCGACCGTAAATGCGCAGTCACCGCCACCGGAACTGGCACTACCGCTCATCGCGTCTGCCATCTCCTGACCGGCATCCGCCACAGCGTCCTTGGCCCCCTCAGCAACTGCACTGGCAGCGCCCGTCACCGCGTCGGCAACATCCTGCGCGCTGTCTGCCGCATCGGCCATGGCATCCTGTGCGCCGTCGACCGCTGCCTCAGCCTGTTCTTCAGCGACCTCCACGATGTTTTCTACCGCTGCCTCAGTTTCCTGGGCCATGTCTTCAGCGGTGCTTTCGGTGGGAGCCTCAGCGGGTTTCTCTGCTCCACCGCAGCCAGTGAGCAGGGCAATCAAAAGAAGCAGGGGGAGATAGAGGTAGCGCATAACAGTTCCAGTCGTTCGATATAGTTGGTGTGTGGAAGCCGGTATATTTTGAACCGGGTAGTTGCTCAGGGCCAGCATTAGGATGCAATCGCCGGTGGATGGTGTCCACCATTCGGCACAAACGGGATCCGGAAAGAATGCGGGGCGTAACAAAACCGGGTTCTTGGTGAAAAGATGCTGTGGCGGTCCTCTCGGTAGACGAACGTCGAGAGTGCCCGACCCTCACCGAGCGGGACGCTTCAGATAACCGTTCAACTGCACGATCTTGGCGTTCAGCGCACCAGCGAAGGTCACCCAGAGCAGGTAGGGCACGAGCGCCAGCCCCGCGGCTGGTGCCTCGAGCAGCATCGACCAGCACAGCAGCGCCGTAGAGAGCCACAGGGCTCCCACTTCGAGCAGGGCCAGATCGGGCCGCTTCGTGGCGAAGAAGACGACGCTCCAGAGCGCGTTGAGAAAGGCGTTAAGCAAAAATGGGCCGAGTACGAGAAAAAAGCGATCGGCGCCTTCCAGAGTCAGCCATGCTTTGCCCGCCGCGTACGCGCAAAGCGCGTAAATCAACGTCCACGCGGGTCCGAACAGCCAATCTGGTGGATTCCACCATGGTTTGCGAAGCTGCCGGTACCAGGGTCCGACATCGGTTGCGAGCCCGCCAATGATAGCGACCGCGATCGCGACGCCGGCGGAGACAAAATAGGGTGTCATGCGCGGACTATAACTGGTCCCCGTCATGACGCCGTTGCCGCGGCGCCAGGTGGACGTCAACGGACCCGCCCTCAGGGGGCGCCGGGCTCAGGTAGCAGCCTTGCCGTGGATAACCTCGCGGCTATGCGGTGGAGGCCAGACCCGTAAGGTGGCCAAGGTTCTTCAGCAGGATGCGGGCATGAGCAAACGGCCTCGCCTTGACGAGACGCTTATTGAGGTACGCCTTCCAGGTCAGCTGTTGGACGTCGCGATCGCTGCACATCGAGACGAAACGTTCCCGTCGGTCATCGCGCGTGTACCAGTAGCGCTGCATCAGATTCAGCATCCGAAAGGTCTGCGAGTGCGCGTGCATAAACTGCTTGCGCGCCAGTTTCAGCGCCTGCGGGTCGCCGGTCAGCAGACGCTGATTCACGGCTGCAGCGGCTAACTTGCCGCTCAGCATTGCGTAGTAGATACCTTCGCCCGATGCCGGGGCCACGACCCCGGCTGCGTCTCCGACGACGATAACGTTGCGGCCGTTATCCCAGCGCTGCAGCGCGTGCAGCGGGATCGATCCGCCCTCGCGCCTCAGCGTTTCTGTGTTTTCCAGGCCGTTTTCGCGACGTAGCTCCGTAACGGCCTTTCTTAGCGAGAAGCCTTTTTGAGCGCTACCGACTCCGACGCTGATGGTTTTACCGTGCGGAAACACCCAACCGTAGAAGTCCGGTGACAGGTGGCTGTCGTAGAAAATGTCGCAGCGCCCCGGATTGTAACCTCCTGCTGGTGTTGCCACGATCTCGTGATAGGCCGCAACGTGTGGCATCGGGTTTTCACCGGGGACAAAGCGCAGCACCTCATTTCGATCGCTGACCATAGACAATCGCGCTTTTTTGTAGAGCCCCTGGCTTGCGACCATCGAGTTGGCACCGTCTGCCCCGATGACAACCTGTGCCTCGACTTCTCGGATCCTGTGGCGGCTGCCACCCTGCTCGCGATACTCAATGTGCACGGTACCGCTTTCGTTGTCGTTCAGTCGCAGAAACTCGCCCAGTCGTAAATCCGCACCACGATTAGCGGCTCGCTGGCGCAGCCACTGATCGAATACGACGCGGTCAACCATCCCGATGTAGCCCTGATCAATCGGCATGTCGACATGCCGTTTGCTTGGGGCAACGACGCGCGCCTGCTTGATGTGTGCCACCAGCTGTGACCTAGGAATATTGAACTCGTCTACCAGTCGTGGCGGGACGGCACCGCCGCAGGGCTTGATTCGGTTGCCGCGTTCTAGCAGCAGCACGCGGTGCCCTTCGGTCGCGAGTGCTTCTGCAGCCGTTGCGCCGGCGGGTCCGCCGCCAATGATCGCAACATCAAACACTTCTTGAGCGGTCATGACTGAAGTCTCCAGGTCGCGTTGCGCCGCAGTTCAGTCCGAACGCCGGCCGGTTTGTTGAGCGATTCGATGCGTGACGCCAGGTACGCTGCGACCAGGAAGATCGCTGCTTCACCGGCAAAGATAAGGGCATAGCTGCCGCTGTCGGCAAAGCCCACCAGTTTCATCAGATCGTAAGTCGCCGTGCCCAGAAATCCGCCCAGCGCGAACGCGATCGCCTGCGCTGCACCCCACATACCCATGCGCACGCCTTCCTGTCCCTGCGGCCCTGCGCCGGCGAGGGCCATCATGCGGGCGATGGCGGCAACGGCGAACATGCCATTGGCGAGACCGAGCAGAAATACGGAGCGTTCCACGGGCCAGGGTGGACCCTGGTAGCTGGCAACGGCCAGCAGGACCAGCGCAGCAGCAGAGCCCATGCATCCGGTGACCGTCCAGAAACGGAGCGAGCCGAGCCAGGTTCCGGCAAAGCGTGTGCCAATGAAGGCGATCATGATCATCCCGAGCAGCACGCCCTGGTGCTGAGTCCCTGACAGCCGGGTCGATTCACCAGGCGTCATATCGAACACGAGCCCGGCGAATGGTTCGAGAATGAGATCCTGCGCACTGTAGGCGAGCATGGAAACGAAGACGAAAGTTGTGAACTGTCGGGCTTTGGCATCGTTCCAGACGCTGCCGAGCGCAGCCCGGAAGCTGGCCAGGGCGCCGTCCTCGGAGCTGACCGTGTCAGGCTCCAATCTGCCGGCTGCTGCGTGTTCACGGCGCGGTTCGAGGCCAGTTAGCGCGAGCGTTGCAACGATCAGGGCCAGGCCGCTCACGCTGGCCGTCACCAGAATGAGACGCCCGGTCGAAAACGGGTCGAGGAAGGAGCTTGCCAGGATGGTGGTAGCGACGAAGCCGGTGATCATCATGATCCAGACGATGCACCCGGCGGCGGCGCGTCTCGACGCGGGCACTTCGGCGGCAAGAAGAGCGAGCAGAGACGTGCCGCCAGCGCCGACACCCGCACCAATCAGGCCGAAGGCGCCAACGGCCAGCACAGTGCCCCAGAAAGACTGCGTCTCGAGTACGGCGGTTGCGGTGGCGGCCAGTACCGCGCCGCCGGCTAGAATGGCCAGCCCGAGCAGTACCCAGGGAGAGCGCCGGCCAGTGCGATCAGAAGCATGGCCGAAACCGGGTCGGGACAGCTGCACGAAGTAATGCAGGGCGACGAGCGCACCCGGCAGCATGGCCGGCAGCATAAGCTCGACGGTCATCACGCGGTTCATCGTGCTGGTCATGAGTACGACGATCGCGCCAAAACAGGTCTGCACCAGACCGAGCCGGAAGATGGCGATCCAGCCGAAGCCTGCGGTTGCACTGGTGTCAGTCGTGGCTGAGCTTGAATCCACGTAGGAGGTTGCTTCGCTCATTGGCTCCTCGAGTCGTGGTCTGACATCGTGAGCCGCGGGTGCCCTGTCGCTCTATGCCGGTTCTTTTTACGCGGACTTCGGGTCGAACGGCCCGGTGCGGTGCTGACCGCGAATTGATGGCTCGAAGCGGCGCTGCTCAGGAGTACACGCATGCCCTGACGCTACGTGTGCTGCGCGAAAGTGTCAATTTGAATTTACACAAAAGTGTTAAATTCAAGCGACAGCTGTCCGTACCGTGGACTGACAGCAAGTGGCGTGCAGGGGTTCCAGAGCTGACGATGTTTGATCCGCAGCAGCCCGCGGTGGTGGGTTCCTCAGGTGTCGTCGCTTTTGAGATCGCCCAGCTCGTAGCGCCGCAGCTTCACATACAGGCTTTGCCGGCTGAGACCGAGCATCTCCGCTGCCGCTGCCCGGTTATCCCCGGTCAGCTTGAGTGCCGCCTCGATGCTAAGTCGTTCAATGATGTCCGCCGATTCACGGACCAGTTCCTTCAGCGGCACGCGGCCAACCAGCTGGGTCAGCTCCTCGACGGAACGGCTGACGTTGCTGGTGCCTTCGGCGGCAGGCCCGGTATTGGGACGCAGGCTGACGTCGCGTATAACGAAGCCATAAACGGCTTCTTCGTCTTCGTCGGAGAACAGCCGTGTTGCCGAGATTTCGACGTCCGCATCAACGCCGAGGCTCCCGGTCACGACGGCGGTAAAGCGCCGCACTCGTCCATGCTTGCGCAGGTTGGCCAGCAGCAGATTCAGATCGACCTGGGCCTGGCCGAGCCAGTTCGAGAGTGCGACCCCGACCGCCTGTTCGACGTTCACGATCTGCGCCAGATCAGTGAACGTGTGGTTCGCGGCCAGTATCTGGCCATTGCGGTTGGTGATGACCATCGCATCAGCCGACTGCTCAAAATGCTCGAGGGCGCGGACGTGCTGCCGTCCGAGCCGCGGATCGGGCAGGGGCTGCACGAGCCGCAGTCGAACGATGTGCAGCGCGTTATCGCCCTGGCGCAGCATCGCAATCTGGGTCTGACTGACAGTGGTGCCGGATGCGAGGGCCAGATCCCTGCCCAGGGCTTCGCCGCTCAGCTCCGATTTGGCGAGCAGGCTGGCCAGCGCTTCCTGGCTGCTGCTGTGAAAATACTGCCGCAGCGGGATGCCGCTGCCGCTGGCGACTTCGCCGCCGCCATGCTCGAGGCTGGTGCCCACCAGCTGCTGCGCGGCTGGATTCAGATCCAATACCTCCTGCGAACCTGCCGCAGTAATGAGGATGGCATCCGGAGAGCTTTGAAACAGTACGCGGAACTTGGCTTCCGCCTGCCGGATCTGCCAGTAGTCACGCTCCGTTGCGTTCTGGGCCTCGAGCAGCTGTTGCTGCAACCGTGCCATCGCACCCAGATCCTGGCCGACGAAGAGCAGCCGGTTGCTGTCCGGCAGGGCGATGACGCAGTACCGGACCGGGTACATCTGGCCGCCGGCCAGGTGATTAACCTGGCGCCAGCGGCTGTGCGGCTCTGTTCCGGCTTCTTCGAGCAGGGTGTCTATCTTGTCGCGGCTTTCGACAGTGACGAGTTCCTGAAAGCTCAGCCCCTCCCAGGAGCTGCCGATGGCTTTGTCGAGCGCCTCATTGCGGGTATGCAGATCGAGGATCGCGCCGTCCGGATCGGTGATCAGGGCCACGTCGGTCGTGGCCTCCAGAATGGAAGCAGCCGGCGCGGCATCGCTGAGCTTGTCAGCGAAAAACTTCATGGCATGCTGCAGGGTCACGGGGTGGTTCCGCCTCTGGTCAGCAGGGGGCGCCGGCAGCGGAACGATTCAGCATCGCGGCTGCGACTTCGAGAGCTTCGTGGAGGTTGGTTGCCGAGTCATCGGCACCGAGCAGGGTGACCAGGTTCGGCTCCAGGCTGAGCAGCGGGCCGCCGATCAGCACCTGTAGTTCCCGGTTGCGGCTTGCGCTGCGCAGCTCTTCGATCTGCGTTGCCGTGGATTCAATCCAGCACGCACAGCTGATGGAGATGCCTAGTACGTCATAGCTGCTGCGCGCCATGCGCCTCCTGGATTCGGCAATGCTGAGGCCGGGCCCGCCGTCGATCAGCCATCCTGCATCGCTGAAGGCGCGGCCCAGCATAGATATGCCTAACGTGTGCTGCTCGCCCGCTGCCGGCAGCAGCATGACGCGCGGATGCTGGCCGTCGTGCGGGGATGGGGTCACGCGTTCGGTCAGTGCTGGATTCGGACCGGACGGCATTCGGCGGAGCAGCGCCTGTAAATGACCGATCGCCCGGGTCACCTGATGAAAGTCTGCCGTATCGGCCTCCCACATTTCGCCCAGGGTCTGGGCAACGGGCTGCAGCAGATCCTGGCAGCAATTCATGAAGCCGAGCGCGCCGTCCTGCTTAAGGTGCCGCTCTACGATCTCCCAGGCTTTGGTGAGATCGTCGTCGAGCAGCGATTCGAGGAATGCGTCCAGCTGTTCCGAATTCACGGTCGCTGGGGAGGCAGCGCGCTGCCTCGTGTAGTCGTGCTGGGAGCTGTTGGATACCCACTGGTGCAGCGGCGCCAGCTGGATCCCGCGGGCGGCCGCCAGCTTGGGGATGACGTCGGCTTCGAGGATCTTGACAAGCGGACTGCTAATCGGGCCCGCTGGCCCGCCGGCCTCGATGCCGGTTGGCGCACGGTCGGCCGATGGGCTGGATGCGCTCGCCAACCTTTTATCACCCCGGTCGCTCATCCGAGCTCTCCTGTGGAGTTGGGGTGCCTGAAATTGGTCCGACAGGCAACTCAATGGTTGTGGTGTGTTCCCAATCTAGGCGCTTGCGGCGGTCGGGTATCCTGGCCTGGCTACCCGAACCAGGGATTTACCCTGATGGCCAATTGGCTGCTTGCGCTAGATCTCCGCTCAGTACACGCCCTTTTGGGCCCCCGGTCAAACTAAGGTGAAATGTTTGTTTTGTCAATTTCACTAGACGTAAATTTGAGTTGACACATCGGGGGATCCAGCGCGATATTGACGTTCACGTTGCGTTGGCGGAACTGCGACTCGAAGGGGTCCGGTGCAGCAGCACTCCTGGGGAGAGCTGGCTAGCGCGAACCGGGCGAAAGAGGTGGCGCGTTGCTCGACTCAGATACAGGCGCTCTGGAGAACCTGCGCGAACGCGGTGCATCCGGACGGCGACAGCCGCTGTATAGCGCGGCTGAACGTGTCCGGCGAGATGCGACGGTCTGGACCCTCGTGCAGGGTGTGCTGGCGCCGGTGCAGTTCCTGGTGTTCCTCGTCAGCCTGACCCTGGTGATCCGCTTTCTGGTGACGGGCGAGGGCTACGATCTCGCTAACCTGTCCATCATTCTCAAGACCGGCGTCCTCTACCTGATCATGGTGACCGGAGCGATCTGGGAGCAGCGGGTGTTCGGCCAGTATCTGTTTGCTCCAGCTTTTTACTGGGAAGACATGGTGAGCATGGCGGTCATTGCTCTGCACACCGCGTATCTGGTGTGTGTCTTCGGGAACTACGGTTCAACGGCACTGCAGCTCGGCATCGCGTTGGCTGCCTACGCCATTTATGTCATCAACGCCGGGCAGTTTCTCTGGAAGTTCCGCCTTGCGCGTCTTTCTGAAACGTCGGGCGATCGAGCGCTCGCTGGAACCGCGGGGGTCAGCGCATGAGCCATCCACAACCGCACGTGCAGGAGCGCGCAGCCGTTGCAGACTGCGACCGGTACATCCTCCGCGAACGTGGACAGCGCGAGGTCTTCTGTGGCTTGACCGGCATCGTCTGGCTGCACCGGAAGATGCAGGACGCTTTTTTCCTCGTGGTCGGCTCGCGGACCTGCGCCCATCTGCTGCAGTCGGCGGCCGGCGTCATGATCTTTGCCGAGCCGCGGTTTGCGACGGCGATTCTCGATGATCGCGATCTTGCCGGACTTGCGGACTGCAACGACGAGCTCGATCGCGTGGTGGCTGAGCTGCTCGCACGCCGTCCCGATATTCGGACGCTGTTTCTGGTGGGGTCGTGCCCCTCTGAGGTGATCAAGCTGGATCTGGCCGTCGCTGCCAGTCGCCTCACGCGCCTGCACCGGGAGCGGCAGGCGCAGCCGGTGCGGGTGTTGAGCTACTCGGGCAGCGGTATCGAAACGACCTTTACCCAGGGCGAGGATGCCTGCCTGCAGTCGATGGTGCCCGATCTGCCCGCCACGGACGCGTCCCAGCTGCTGGTCGTCGGTACCCTGCCGGATGCGGTCGAAGACCAGTTTCAGCGGCTCTTTGCGCAGCTTGGATTGCCGGAAGTGCGCTTCTTCCCCGGCCGCCGCGCCGAGGAGCGCCCGGCGGTCGGCCCGAACACGCGATTGCTCGCGGCGCAGCCCTTTGTCGGCGAGACGCTGCGGGCGCTGCAGGCCCTTGGGGCCGTGCATCTACCGGCCCTGTATCCCTTTGGCGTCGAGGGCACGGACGCCTGGTTGTGGGCTGCGGCAGACGCCTTCGACATCGATCGTGCCCACTTCGAGGCCGTGATCGAGAAACCCAGAGCGCGCGCCAGAACGATGCTCGAAGGCCCGCGACAGCGGCTCGCCGGCCAACGCGTGACCTTCCTCCCGGACTCGCAGCTCGAAATTCCGCTGGCCCGATTTCTCGCCAGCGAGTGCGGCATGCAGGTCGGTGAGGTGGGCGTCCCGTTCCTGGATCGGCAGCTGCAGGCGCTCGAGATCGAGCAGCTGCCCGCGGAGGTGCGCCTGTCCGAAGGGCAGCACGTCGACAACCAGCTCGATCGGGTGCGCCTCGACGCGCCAGACCTCGTGGTCTGCGGGCTCGGGCTGGCAAACCCGCTCGAGGCACAGGGCTTCCGGACCAAGTGGTCGATCGAGCTCGTCTTTTCTCCTGTGCACGGCTATGAGCAGGCCGGCGATCTTGCGGGGTTGTTTGCGCGGCCCCTGGATCGACAACAGCGACTGGCGGTGTGACATGCGGCTGACCCTCTGGACTTACGAAGGACCGCCGCATATCGGCAGCATGCGGGTCGCAACCTCGATGCAGGACGTGCACTACGTACTGCATGCCCCTCAGGGCGACACCTATGCCGATCTGCTGTTCACCATGATCGAACGGCAGGGCAAGCGCCCGCCGGTCACCTATACGACCTTTCAGGCGCGCGATCTCGGTGGTGATACCGCCGATCTGGTGAAGCGCACCGTGGCCGAAGCCGCACAGCGGTACCAGCCCGGCGTGATGCTCGTGGGCGAGTCCTGTACTGCTGAGCTCATTCAGGATCAGCCGGGCACGCTGGCGCAGAGCATGCAAGGTGTCGAACCGGTCACCATGCCCGTCGTTCCCCTCGAGCTGCCGGCCTACTCGCGGAAGGAAAACTGGGGCGCGAGCGAAACCTTCTACCACCTCGTCCGCTCGGTGCTTGGCGGTGTTTCCGCTGCGGGGATCGAGCGGACGGCTGCGCCGAGCGTCAACCTGCTCGGTCCGTCGGTGCTCGGATTCCGCTCCAGGGACAACGTGGTCGAGGTCACCCGGCTGCTCGAGGAGCACGGTGTCAGCGTCAACGTCTGTGCCCCCCTGAACGCAACGGCTGCGGAGCTGAAGCGGCTGCCGGCGGCGCATGCCAACGTCTGCCTGTATCCGGAGATGGCGGAGACGACCTGCCGCTGGCTCCAGCGCCAGTTCAAGCAGCCGGTGATACGCACCGTCCCCATCGGGGTGGGCGCGACGCGGGACTTTCTGACTGATGTGCTGAGCACGCTTGGCATCGACCGGGCGGTTGATCAGGCCCGCGCCCGGTTGCCCTGGTATTCGCGCTCGGTCGACTCTACCTATCTGACCGGAAAGCGCGTGTTTATCTTCGGTGATGCCACGCACGCGCTCGCAGCGGCCCGTATTGCCCGTGAAGAAATGGCGTTCGAGGTTGTCGGGCTCGGCACCTACTCGCGGGAGTTTGCCCGTCAGGTCCGCGAAGCGGCGACCGAGCTGGGATTGACGGCCCTGATCACCGATGACTACCTGGAGGTCGAGGATGCCGTGCGCGACTCTGCGCCGGAGCTGGTCCTCGGGACGCAGATGGAGCGCCATATCGCCAAACGGCTGGGCGTACCCTGTGCGCTGATCTCCGCACCCTTTCACGTCCAGGACTGCCCGGCGCGGTATTCCCCCACCATGGGCTGGGAGGGTGCCAACGTCACCTTCGACAGCTGGGTTCATCCGCTGATGATGGGCCTCGAAGAACACCTGCTGCAGATGTTCCAGGACGACTTCGAGTTCGCCAATGGTGCCGAGCCGTCGCATCTTGCTACGGGCGTCAAACAGCCTGAGCCGACGGAAGTCTCGCCGATTCCGGAAGCAGGCGTGGCGGCAACCACTCAGCCCGAGCAGGACGGCGGCGGTACGGTCCAGCCGGCCACGGCACCCGGCGACCCCATCTGGCTGGCGGATGCGCTTAAGGAGCTGAAGAAGATCCCGTTTTTCGTTCGTGGCAAGGCGCGCAGCAACACCGAGAAGTTCGCACGCGAAACCGGTGTCAGCGAGATTTCCGTCGAGACCCTCTACGATGCCAAAGCGCACTTCAGCCGCTAAACGCTCCCGCGAGGAGCCCGTGCAGCGGCGGATTGCCATCGTCACGCTGGATACCCACCTGGCTGGGTCCGTCGCACGCGCCGCGGCGCAGCTCAGAAGCGCTGCCGGCGCCACGATCACGCTCCACGCCGCGTCGGAGTGGGCCACTGCGCCGCAGGCGCTGGCGTGCTGTAAGGCAGCGATTGCCGAAGCCGATGTTGTACTCGTTGCCATGCTGTTCGTCGAGGAACACATCCAGGCCATTCGTCCGGCGCTGGAAGCCCGGCGCGAGCACTGTGATGCGCTTGTCTGTGTGCTCTCGGCGCCGGAGGTCAGCCAGCTGACGCGCATGGGCTCGCTCGACATGTGTAAGCCACAGGGCGGCGCGCTCGCCTGGCTGAAGCGGTTACGGGGCAATCGGCGCGACAGCAGCAGCGCGGCTGCCGGTGCCGGCTCGCGGCAGATGAGCATGCTGCGCCGGCTGCCGCAGCTGCTGCGCTTCGTTCCGGGTACAGCGCAGGATCTGCGCGTGTACTTCCTGGCAATGCGCTACTGGCTGCTCGGCTCGGAACAGAACCTGGTCCACCTTGCCGCGCTGCTGCTCTGTCGCTACAGCGCCAACGGCGAGCTGGGGCCGTTCCGCGAAGGGGATATCCCGGCTCCGATCGAGTACCCGGAGAACGGCATCTACCATCCCCGGCTACCGGCCCATCACATTGCAACGGCCGTCACTGCGCTGCCGCAGACCGTCACTGCACCGGTGGGTACCGTTGGTCTGATCATCATGCGCAGCTACGTGCTGGCGGAGAACACCGCGCACTACGATGCCGTTATCGAGGCCTTCGAGCAGCGCGGGCTGCGCGTCGTTCCGGTCTTTTCCAGCGGCCTCGACGCGCGGCCGGCGGTGTCGGAGTTCCTGCAGCGCGATGGCGCTGCCGCAGTTGATGCCATCGTCTCCCTAACCGGGTTTTCGCTTGTTGGCGGACCGGCCTACAACGACGCCGATGCTGCCGCTGAAACCCTCAGCAGCCTGGACGTCCCTTACCTTTCGGCGGAGGCGCTCGAGTTCCAGTCGCTGGATCAGTGGCAGCACAACGAGCGTGGCCTGCTGCCGCTCGAAACCATGATGATGGTTGCCATCCCGGAACTCGATGGGGCAACCGGTACGCTCGTTTACGGCGGTCGTTCCGAGCAGGGTACCGGTGATCTGCTGCCTGACGCCGGGCAGGTGGCCGTGCTGGCGGATCGTGCGCTGGCCATGGTCCGGCTACGCCAGCGGGCGCGCGCCGAGCGACGGGTCGCGGTTGTGCTCTATGATTTTCCGCCGAACTCGGGCGGTACCGGCAGCGCGGCGTCGCTGGCGGTCTTTCCAAGCCTCTTCCGAACGCTGCAACGTCTCGCCGCCGAGGGTTACAGCGTCGAGGTGCCGGCGTCGGTAGATGAGCTGCGCGAAACGCTGCTTGGTGGCGCTGAGAACACCGGCCTGCCGGCCCGGGTTCATGCCCGGGTAGCCGTCGATGATCACATCGCCCGGGAAGCCCATCTCGAGGAAATCGAGGCGGCCTGGGGCCCGGCGCCGGGACGGTCGCTCGCTGACGGCCGCTCGCTGCTGGTGCTCGGCGCACAGTTCGGCAACGTGTTCGTGGGCGTGCAACCCCCCTTCGGCTACGAAGGGGACCCGATGCGGCTGATGTTCGAAGGCAGCTTTGCGCCAACGCATGCCTTCAGCAACTTCTACCGTTACTTGCGCGAGGACTACGCCGCCGACGCGGTGGTGCATTTCGGTACTCATGGGGCGCTCGAGTTCATGCCGGGCAAGCAGGTCGGGCTCAGCACCGCCTGCTGGCCGCAGCGGCTGATCGGCGCGCTGCCGAATCTTTACCTTTACGCTGCGAACAACCCCAGCGAGGGGGCCATAGCCAAGCGGCGGTCCTACGCCACGACGCTGAGCTATCTGACACCGGCGATCACCCGTGCCGGCCTGTATCAGGATCTGCAGGATCTGCGCTCTCTCGTCGAGCAGTTCCGCGATCTCGGTGATCGCAGCGGACCTGCGGTCGATGAGCTGGTTGCACTGATCCGGGACCGTGCCGCGGAACTGGAGCTGGTGCCAGCGGACGATGCCGGTTGGGGCGCGCCCGCTGCACGGCTCGAGTGTTTGCGGCGCCGTCTCGATGAGTTCGAGACGACCCTGATTCCCGATGGGCTGCATGTGCTCGGCAGCAGCCCGTCTCCGGACCGGCATCGAGAGCTGCTACAGGTGATGGACCAGAGCCTCGCAGGCGAAGGCGCAACACCGCTGGACACTGCTGCGCAGGAGGCGATCCTCGAAGGCCGGCTGCCGAAGCTCGGCACTGCCGAACAGCAGGCGCACGCAGCACGGCTGCTGAAGCTGAGCGATGCGCTGCGGAACAACGTTGAGCTCGATGCGCTGGTGCACGCCCTGGACGGCGGCTATGTCGCGCCGGTCCCCGGCGGTGATCTGATCCGCAACCCGGGGGTGCTGCCGACCGGGCGCAACCTGCATGGCTTCGATCCTTCGCGTCTACCCTCCGCCTATGCGGCGATCGAAGGACGCCGGCAGGCGGAGTGCCTGCTGGCTGCCGCTGCTGAACGTGGTCAGCCGCTGCCGCGGCGGATCGCGATGGTGCTCTGGGGTACCGACACGCTCAAGAACGAAGGTGTTGGCGTTGCTGAAGCGCTGTGGCTGATGGGCGCGCGGGCGCGGTTCGACAGCTATGGTCGTCTGGCCGGCGCGGAGCTGGTACCGCTGGCTGAGCTGGGCCGACCACGGGTTGATGTCGTCGTCTCCGTGTCCGGCATTTTCCGGGATCTGCTGCCGAAGCAGATTCAGCTGCTGGCGGATGCCGCGCAGCAGTGCGCCGAGGCGGACGAGCCGGCCGCGGATAACCCGATCCGGCAGCATGCGCTGGCGGCCAGCGAGGCGCTGGGCGTTTCCCTCGCCGAAGCCGCCCTGCGCGTGTTCGGCAACGCGGAATCGGCCTATGGGGCCAACGTGAACCAGCTCGTGGACAGTGGGCTGTGGGAGTCGGAATCGGAACTCGGTGACATGTTTGTGAGCCGCCGGTCCTTTGCCTACGGTACCGACGGACGTCCCGCGCACCAGCCGCAGCTGCTGCAGTCGGTGCTCCGCGGCGTGGATCTGACCTTTCAGAATCTGGATTCCGTAGAGCTCGGCATAACGACGCTTGATCATTACGTCGACTCGCTCGGTGGCGTGTCGCGCGCCGTTGAAAACGCCCGCGGCGAGGCGGTCCCGACCCTGGTTGGTGACTACACCCAGCAGCGGGGCGCCGTGCGCAGCCTTGGCGAGCAGATCACGCTCGAGACCCGCACGCGGATGCTGAACCCGCGCTGGTACGAGGGGCTGCTCGAGCACGGCTACGAGGGCGTACACCAGATCGAAGCACATATCACCAACACGATGGGCTGGTCGGCGACCACGAAGCAGGTCGCTCCCTGGGTCTATCGGGAGCTATCCCGTACCTTCGTCCTCGACGAGGAAATGCGGGAGCGGCTGGCGCTGCTCAACCCCAAGGCATCGCTCAAGCTCGCCAATCGGCTCATCGAAGCGCATGAGCGCAACTACTGGTCACCGGACGCCGCAACCCTGGAAGCGCTGCAGCAGGCCGGCGACGACCTGGAAGACCGCCTGGAAAATGTCAGCGAAGGAGCCTACGCATGACCACTCGCGCCTCTATTCCCGTGAAGCACGTACCGGCCGACGGAGACGGCAGCCTGCAGGTGCATCTGGATCCGGAGATGGCCATCGACACCGCCCAGGTTTTTGCGGTTTATGGCAAAGGTGGCATCGGCAAAAGCACAACCTCGTCCAATCTTTCGGTTGCGTTTTCCAAGCTCGGCAAACGCGTGCTGCAGATCGGCTGCGATCCGAAGCACGATTCGACCTTCACCCTCACCAAGTCGCTGGTGCCCACGGTGATCGACGTGCTCGAGTCCGTCGACTTCCACTCCGAAGAGCTGCGCCCGGAAGACTTTGTCTACGAGGGGTACAACGGCGTGATGTGCGTGGAAGCGGGTGGCCCGCCTGCGGGCACGGGCTGCGGTGGCTATGTGGTGGGCCAGACGGTGAAGCTGCTGAAGGAGCATCATCTGCTCGAAGATACCGACGTGGTTATCTTTGATGTGCTCGGCGACGTTGTCTGCGGCGGGTTTGCGAGCCCCCTGCAGCACGCCCACCGTGCGCTGGTCGTTGCGGCGAACGACTTCGATTCCATCTTCGCGATGAACCGCATCATCGCTGCCATCAGCGCCAAGTCGAAGAACTACCCGGTACGCCTCGGCGGAGTCATTGCCAACCGCAGCGCGCAGACCGATCAGATCGATGGTTTCAACGAGCAGGTCGGCATGCGCCGCCTCGCCCATCTGCCCGACCTCGACGTGATCCGGCGCAGCCGCCTGAAGAAGTCGACCCTGTTCGAGATGCCGGATTCGCCCGAGCTTGCGGCCGTGCAGCAGGAGTATCTGAATCTCGCGCAGAGCCTGCTCACGGGGGTGGAACCCTGCCTGGCTACGCCGATGAAGGACCGTGACCTGTTCGATTTTCTGGGGTTTGACTGATGGCTGAAGTTTCAAACAGCAGCACCACGGACTCGGCGGTCTACCGCAACCGCCGCGAGCAGATCGCGCACTACTTCGACAACACGGCGATGGAACACTGGCGTCGCCTGACCTCGGACGTCAAGGTCAGCCGGGTCCGGCAATCCGTGCGCGCGGGCCGCGAAACGATGCAGCAGCAGCTGCTCGCCTGGCTGCCAGATGATCTGCGCGGCCAGCGTGTGCTCGACGCAGGCTGCGGCACCGGTGTGCTGGCAGCGCAGCTGGCAGCCCGAGGTGCCAGCGTCGTCGGCATTGATCTGTCGCCGCAGCTCATTGCCATCGCGCGGGAGCAGCGGCCGGCGCAGTTTGGCGATGACCGCTTGTTGTACTTGAGCGGCGACATGCTCGACCCGTCCGTCGGCGAGTTCGACTACATCGTCGCTATGGACTCCCTCATTCACTACGCCCTGCCGGAAACAATGCAGGCCGTGGCGGAGCTTACGGAACGCTGTCACCGGGGGCTTTGCTTTACCTTCGTACCCCGAACGCCCCTGCTCGCGATCATGCACGCGACCGGGCAGCTGTTTCCCAGCGACAACCGGTCCCCGGATGTAACGCCCACCCCGCCGGTCAAGGTGCGGCAGGCGATTGCTGCCACGCTTGGAACGGACAGCTGGCGGCTGGCCGACGAAGCCCGGGTCGACAGCTTCTTCTACAAGTCGCATGCCCTGCGGCTCGAGCGGACCGGGTCATGAAAGCGACCTTCGGCGACAGAACCGTGAACATTCCGGATTTTCTGCTGCCGTTTGCAGACGCGGTATCGCCGGAGCTTCCACTGCTGCGGCTGCTGCGGCTGTCGCTGTTCCAGGTCTCCACCGGAATGGCCCTGGTGCTGCTGGCGGGCACGCTGAACCGGGTGCTGATCGTCGAGCTGTCGGTCAACACGACGCTGGTGGCACTGTTCCTTGCGCTGCCGGTGTTGTTTGCGCCGTTGCGCGCACTGATCGGGCACAAGTCGGATCAGGTGAAGTCCTACCTCGGCTGGCGCCGGGTGCCTTATCTGCTGTTCGGGACGCTGGCGCAGTTCGGCGGTCTTGCGATCATGCCCTTCGGGCTGCTGCTGCTGTCGACGGATACGCCCGCCCAGCTGATTGGTGGTCACATCGGTGCCGGGCTTGCGTTTCTGCTGGTTGGCATTGGCCTCCACACCGTGCAGACGGCTGGTCTGGCGCTGGCCACTGATCTGGCGCCGGATCACAGCCGCCCGCAGGTTGTTGCCTGCCTGTACGTGATGCTGCTGGTCGGGATGGTGCTGTCGGCAACGGTCTTCGGTTGGCTGCTGGCGGACTTTTCGCCGCTGCGGCTCATACAGGTGATCCAGGGCGCGGCGGTCGTTACGATAGTGGTGAACTTCGTTGCCGTCTGGAAGCAGGAGCCGAGGCGCCCGGAGCTGACCCGGCACGATCGGGAAACGCGCAGCCTGCGTGCTGCGTGGGATGAGCTCAGCGCCGCGCCGATGTTGAAGCGGGTATTGCTGACCGTGGGTCTCGGCACGCTTGCGCTCACCATGCAGGACGTGCTCCTCGAGCCCTACGGCGCCCAGATTCTCGCCATGAGCGTTGGTGCGACTACTGGCCTTACGGCCCTTCTCGCCGGCGGTACCCTGGTTGCTTTCCTCTGGGCTGGCCAACGGCTTGCGGCTGGGGTCGATGAGTATCGGCAAGCCAGTCTGGGGCTGCTTGTCGGAATTACGGCGTTTGCCATGGTCATCCTCTCTGCGCCCTTCGGTGCACTAAGCCTGTTTCTCAGTGGCGTCTTTGGCATTGGCTTCGCCGCCGGGCTGTTCGCAGTAAGTACCCTGTTCGCGATCATGCGGTTGTCGGATGAAGCGAGCCGTGGCTTTGCGCTCGGACTCTGGGGCGCGGTGCAGGCAACTGCAGTCGGCTTTGGCATGGCGTTCGGAGGTGGGCTGCGGGATGTTGGTGATCGGATGGCTGCAGGTGATGTGCTCGGCTTGTCGATTATCGAACCGATGGCGGGATACAGCATCGTGTATCACGTCGAAATTCTCTTGCTGTTCGTCACGCTCGTGATCATTGCCCCGCTGGTGCGCTTTGGTCGCGTTACTGCAGTGGATGCAAAGTTTGGCGTCAGCCAATTCCCTGGATAACCGGAGATAGATTATGGAAACGGGTGGTGTGATTACTGGGTACATCGACGCAGCGCAGCTGCTGTTGTATCTGTTCTGGTTGTTCTTCTTTGGATTGGTGTACTACCTGCTACAGGAGAGTAAGAGGGAAGGCTATCCGCTCGAATCCGATGAACCCGGTGAAGGACCGATTCGTGGGTTTCCGGACCTTCCGGCAACAAGAAAAACCTTTTTGCTGCCAAACGGGGGCTCTATCACCGTGCCTAGAGATGACCCCGAAGAGGAGCTTTCCGCAAAGCCAGCTGAGCGGTGGCGTGGTGCGCCTTTGACCCCCACCGGCGATCCGATGCTTGCTGGCATCGGTCCCGGAAGCTGGTCGAATCGCGAGGATCACCCCGATATCACCGTTGAAGGGCAGCCAAAGATTGTTCCACTGCGAAGTGTTGACGGCTACAGCCTGCACGAAGGGGATACAGATCCGACAGGCTTTGCGGTGGTTGGCGCTGATGGTGTGCAAGCCGGTCGGGTTACGGATCTCTGGGTCGAACAAGGCGATCCGCAGGTCAGGTTCATTGAAATGGCGTTGGATGGGGCCGATGAAGGTTCCGGCGATCGGATTCTCATACCAAAACACTTTGCGAAGACTAACGCCGAAAAGCAGGAACTGACGGTGGACGCCGTGCTCGGTGCTCACTTCGCGCTGGCGCCGAAAACGGCGCACCCTGAACAGATCACGCTCCTGGAGGAAGATAAGGTCATGGCGTTTTATGGCGGAGGGTTGTTTTACGCCGAGCCAGAGCGCACGGAGCCGCTGCTGCTATGAGGGGGTCACTGGTGGTTTCACAGTTCTACGCACGTCGAACGGCCCACCCGCAATGATCTTGTATCAGGGGCAGAAGAGAAGCGGGCTGATTGCCAGTTTAGCTGGCGCTTTCACCGCGCTAGGCCTGACGGCGGTCGTCATTGCGGCGACAGGCGGCGTGTTTCAAGATGATTCGCAGCCCCCGAGGCTCGAGCAGGTTACCTGGCTTTCCATTCAGCGGGGTGCCGATGGTGTGCTTGAAGTCCGCGATGCAGGAACGGACGAAGCGCTCGATACGGTTGCAGCCGGTGAGGGGGGGTTTGCCCGAGGCGTGTACGACAGCTTGCTGAAAGAGCGCGAGCGGCGCGGAATTGAGGTTGGAGCACCGCTACAGCTGGGCCTTACGTCCGATGGAAATCTCATGCTCTTTGATCCTTTTACATCGACTCGCATTGCACTGCGCAGCTTTGGGGACTCCAAAGCGGCGGTCTTTGAAGCGCTTCTCGATCGCGTGCTTGAGCGGCAATGGGAACCGACCGATGAGACCTGACGCTATCCGGCAGGTAGGCTACTGCGCGGTCTGGGGCCCGGTGTAGCGCTGTGGGCGCAGCACTTGCAGCGATGCTGATCTGGTGGTTCGGTACGGGCCTTCTCCTGTGGCTGAACCGATTGGCACCTCGGACCTTTTCCGTGAGTCTACTCGGCGCGATGGCGGCCTTCGGTATGTCGATTGCAGCGATCGAGGTCAGCCAGGCGATTACGACCCCGGCAGCGGCCTATGTGGCCTTTGCTGCCGGGGTAACGCTCTGGGGTTGTCTCGAGCTGCCGCACCTCTTCGGTTGGCTGACGGGTCCGGTGCGCGAACCCTGTCCGGATCATCTGGCGGGCTGGGGTCGCTTCCGGCGTGCGCTGGGTGTGGGCATCTATCATGACCTGGCGATCATTGCCGTTGGGTCTGTGCTCTGGCTGGTGCTGCTCGACAGCCCGAATCAGGTTGCGGCGTGGACTTTCGCAACGCTGTGGCTGATGCGTTGGAGCGCAAAGCTCAACCTGTTTTTCGGAATGCCGAACCTGGATCTCGAGCTGGTTCCGGAGCGTATGCGTTACCTTGCGACCTACATGGCCGACCGGCCCATGAACGCCCTGTTCCCGATATCGATCTTGGGTGGGCTGCTGCTGGTCTGGTTCCACCTGGCGATCGGCTGGTCGCCTGCCAGCGACTTCAGCCGCACTGCGGCGCTTCTTCTGGCAACGATCACCGGGCTTGCGGTGCTGGAGCATCTGCTGATGCTGCTGCCGATCCGTGACAGCGGCTTGTGGCGCTGGGCCGTGATGCTCGTCTCGACCAGCAAAATCGCAAAGACTTGAATGCCCTGCCGAGGCTGATAGCCCGCCTGGTGGCGGGCGAGCATTTGGTCGTTGATGATCCTGACCTGCGGCAGCCGCTGCTCGAGCTCGGCGCAGATCGCACTGCCGCGGGAGAGTTCGTCTGGCCTGCTGCGGTTGCGCCGCTTGATTCCAGCCTGATCGAGCAGGGGCTTGAAAGCGAAGCCCGGGCCTGGCTGCGCAGCCTGGAGGTCCTGCCGGCGGCAGGATCGACAAACAGCCTGCTGCTGGAGCGCGGCAGCGTCGGTTCGATTGACGGCGTGGTCGTGACTGCGGAATGCCAGCTCGAAGGGCGCGGCCGGCTGGGCCGACGCTGGCTCTCGCCGCTGGGCACCAACCTCGCCATTTCCATCGGCCTGCGGCTGGACGTACCGCCGGCCGAGCTCGGTGGTTCGACGCTGGTTGTTGGTCTGGCGCTGTTAGAAGCCCTGGACCCGGAGGGCTTGCTCGGGTTGTCGCTGAAGTGGCCGAATGATGTCTTCGGGCCCGACGGCAAGCTGGCGGGCATCCTCGTTGAGTTGGCGACCCATACCCATGACGCGACCGAGCTGGTCATCGGTATCGGCATCAATCTGGCGGTGCCGGCGGTTGCCTCTGACCGCGTGCCGCAGGCGGTGCAGAATCTGTATGCCCTGCCGGGCGCGGTCCACGATCGCAACCGGCTGCTTGCATCCGTGGTGTCGGCGGTGGTCACTTTCCTGACGCGCTTCGCAGAATCCGGTTTCGAGCCCTTTGTCGCGGCGTTCAATCAACATCACCGTCTTCAGGGGCGTACCTGCACGGTCAGCGGCGCTGGCGAGGCGCGCAGTGGCAGGGTAGTTGGGATCGATTCGCAGGGTGGTCTGCTGCTCGAAACCGCTGCCGGCACCGAACGCGTGCTGTCCGGCGAGCTGTCGATCCGGGTTGCCGAGTGACGGAGAGCTGGGGGTGCGTTGCCCGCAGATTCGCGCAGTGCCATGATCCTGCGCTGCCGGTTGGCCACGCCTGCGCCGGCGGTCAACCTTCCACCTCGGATTCAACGCTCCCATGAGTCGTGCTCTGATGATCGTCCTTAGCACGGTGCTGCTGGCCAATGCAGGTCTCGGTCTGTACCTGCTGCTGCGCGAACCGACGCCACAGGCGCCCGAACCTGCGCTGACAGCGCCGGAGCTCGGGCGGGAACTGGCGCTCCTGAAGCCCCCCGTTCAGCCGCAGCAGGCGGCCGCGAACGCTGCGGGGGCCACTCAGGGAGAGCGCACGGCGACGGCCGGAAGCCCCGGGCCTGCCGTCCCTGCCGAACCTACCGGCGGGCCTGCGGCGGCAGTGTCGTGCCGTTACTGGGGCCCCTTTGACAGCGAAGGCGAAGCGCGCAGGCAGCTTGCTGAATTGGAAGCGGCTGGCATTGTTGATACAGACAGCGGTGCCCGGGTCAGCGGCACGCGGATCCAGGCTGATCCGGATTTCATGATTTTCCTCGGTCCGTTTCCCTCGGCCGCGAACGCTCGGTCCGTTCGTGATGAGCTGTCCGGTCGGGGGTCAGACGCCAGCGTAGTGACCCAGGGGGAGCGCTTTGTGGTATCGACGGGCGTCTTCTCACAGCAGCGGTTTGCACTGGCTCAGACGGCGAAGCTGCAGGGGTGGGGCTATGAACCGAAGCAGACCGAACTGATCCGGACTCGGCGCGTTTACTTCCTGCTGGCGGATATTGATGACGCGCGATTTGCCGAAATAGATCTGAATGCGACGGTTGACCGGGCTTCTGGCGGGGTGGACGGCGACGCCGAACCTGCTGGTTCTGGACAGGCGACGGGGGGCGGATTAACGCGTGCAGCAGGGCCATGCGACGACATTGCTTCGCAGTACGGGATTCTATAGAATCCGCCGTCCGTTTGCGCCGCCATAGCTCAGCTGGTAGAGCAGCTCACTTGTAATGAGAAGGTCGAGGGTTCGACTCCTTCTGGCGGCACCAGTCCGCGCCTGGGGTCGTAGAAGGCCGTTGCAGCGGTCGCGAGCACCATGGAGGCAGTCGCGGGATGGAGCCTAGGAGAGGCTGCCTTCGCTGCACCCTTATATAGGCAGGATATAGGCAGGGCGATACCACCGGTAGCGCAAATAGGTAAGCGCGACGGGTTAGCGCAAATACGTAGTTAAAGGTATCCGCGCAGATGGTTATGAGTCTGCACCTATATATAGAATTTGAATACACGGGGTCACGACGGTCGAGGAACGGCGCGGACGGCAGCAGGCAGGGCAGCAGAAGGACGCAGGCAAAAGGCGAGCGACAACCAGTTCAGGGTGGGGTACCCAAGCGGTCAACGGGATCAGACTGTAAATCTGACGGCTATGCCTTCGTAGGTTCGAATCCTACCCCCACCACCAGTTGCAATCGTTAGCGCGGGTATAGTTCAGCGGTAGAACCTCAGCCTTCCAAGCTGATGACGCGGGTTCGAT
>JBCDGJ010000025.1:0-40840 GCA_038757945.1 Pseudomonadota bacterium | reverse complement strand
GAGCTTGCCGCCACTTACCCGGGCACCCTGGCAACGGGAGAGAACCTCTTCAGCAGCATCGATGCGCGCAACCTGCTGCGCTACGGCGGCCTCAAGCCACAGCGCGACGTGCTGCAGATCGACCCGGGACTTGCTTACGGGTTGAGCGACTACATCGATACGCTCCACGCCGTCGAAGCCGCCGGGTTCGGGTACAGCCAGTGTGTGCCGCACGGTGGGCACCTGATCAATCTGCACATCGTCACGGCCCTGGGGCTGGGCGGCTGCGAGGCCTATCCCGGCGTGTTTCAACCCTTTGGTGGCTATGCTCCGCAATGCAGGGTTGCCGACGGCCGCGTCGCCGTCAGCGATGCCCCGGGCTGGGGGCTTGAGCAAAAGCCGGAACTCAGACCCCACCTCGAGTGGCTGCTGGAGCATTAGCATGAGAATCTGCATCGTCGGTTGCGGCGCCATGGGGTCGATCTACGCAGCGCTGCTGTCCAGCGCCGGGCACGAAATCATTGCGGTGGATCCGAACGCCGAACACGTCAACGCGATCAATGCGCACGGGCTGCGTGTGTGGGGCGCAAGCGGTGACCGCCGGGTGCATATTCGCGCTTGCGTTGAGCCCCCAGAGCACTCCGTTGATCTGGTGGTCTGCGCAGTGAAAGCGCGATTCATCGCGGCGGCCGCCGCTTCGCTCGCGCCGCTGCTCGGACCGTCTACCCGCGTGCTGACAATTCAGAACGGGCTCGGCAGCGCCGAAGTAGTAGCACAGGCGGTGGGGCCTGATCGCCTGATCGTTGGCGTCGCTCAGGGTTTTGGCGCCTCGCTGCCGGCGCCCGGTTGTGCCCACCACAACGATATGAAAGCCATCCGCATGGGTGCCTACGCCGGCCTCGATCCCGCAATAGTTGAGGAGATCGTCACGCTCTGGGCAGCCGCGGGGTTCGACACGACGACTGCCACCGACATTGCCGCGCTGCAATGGGAAAAACTGATCTGCAACGTTGCTTACAGTGCACCCTGTGCGATCACCGGTCTCACCGTTGGCGGCGTCATGCAGCACCCACGGGTCGGCACCGTGAGCCGCGCCGCCGCACGAGAAGCCTACGACATCGCACGAGCCGCGGGCATCGCGCTCAGCTTCGAAGATCCGGTGCAGACGGTGCAGGAATTTGCCGGCCGTATGCCGGACGCAAAGCCGTCGGTCCTGCTGGATCTCGAAGCCGGGCGTCCAAGCGAAGTGGGGGTCATCAACGGTGCGGTACCGCGTGAAGCAGCAAAGCTCGGCCGGACAGCACCGGTCAACGCGACGCTGACCGCACTGGTAGAGACGCTGGAAAGACCAGCCAATGAGGTCGCCACCACCTGAGGAGCACGGCTACTGCGGAGCGTCTCCCCAGTCCGCCGCAAGCGCCTGACGCAGCGCCCGCACTGACTTTGCGCCGATTCGGCGGTTCAGCTCCGCCTCAAGGCTGACCAGGCCCTCCATAGCAATGGTTCGCAGTTCCCGCCCACGGTCGGTGAGCAGCACGCGCTTCTGACGGCCGTTGCCCGGATCGGGCTGCACGTCGATGATCCCCTTGCGCTGCAGTGCACTCAGCACCTGCTGTGCCGCCTGCTTGGATACCGCGAGCTTGTCAGCCAGATCAGACGGCCGGTCAATGCCCTCGGTCAGGTAGACCATGGCCATGGATTGTGCACGTGGCAGGGCGACGTCCGCGTGCTCGGCCATGTAAGCCTGAAGGCCATCGTCGAGCCAGTAGGTGGCATGGACCAGCAATCGCAGCAGGCCATGTGCTTCGCCATCGCCTGCCCTCTGTCGTTCTGAATCGCGTCGAGCCACCGGTCAGCGTGCCATCCCCGTGACCGGTTCCCCGTTGGCTTTGATGCCGTCTGCATTAACCGGCAGATCAGCGTGCGGCAGCCCCGGTTGCAGCGTGGCGCAGAACTCGAGCATCACGCCATCCGGATCGGCAAAGTAAAAGGACTGCAGCCAGGTCTTCCCCGACGCCGCTGCCGCGGTCCGCGATTCCTCCCCGGTCACGACATCGTTGTGATTGACGAGCTCTGAACATTCGACACCCTTGGCGATGAGCTGTTCGCGGAAACCGGCAATCTTGTCTTTGTCAACGTTGAAAGCAATGTGGTTCATGGAGCCGTGCGCGGAGCTGATCGTCGGACCGGGTCGGCCAACGATATTGCCCGCAGAAGCAACGCCGGGCGCGGCAGCCGGCGCGTCCCGGAACCAGAAGAAGGCCAGCTCGCTGCCGTTGCCCATGTCGAAGAAGAAGTGCTGCCCATAGCCTTCCAGGTCAAAACCCTTGGTCAGCCGCATGCCGAGCACGTTGGTGTAGAAGTCCACCGTGCGCTCCATGTCCCGACACACCAGCGCCAGGTGATGCACGCCATTGATTTCGATCTGGCTCATATCCGCTCTCCTGCGCCGGTTGCTGGCGCTGAACTTCAATGTACAAGACTTTCAATATTGTTGACTTTCCGTACGGCCGTCAATGAGAATTCGGGGAGGGGGACAGCGGCAATGAACACGACCAACGATGAGCTGATGCACCCGGTGGGCCACAACCCGGCCTGGAGCGAAAGCTACTACTTCAACTTCGTCGACCCCACCTCGCGGCTGGCGATGTTCACCCGTATGGGCTTCCGCCCCGGCAGCGGCTGGGCCGATGGTCTCCATGCCGTTTACCTACCGGGCAAGCGGATCGCCTTCACCTACGGTCGGCGTGACATCGAGCCGAACCTGTCGGCCTATGATGGCGATCTGACCGCAGGCGATCTCCGGCTCGAGTGCGTCGAGCCCCAGCAGCGGTGGCGCGTCATCTACGATGGTCCAGCCCAGGACATCGCCGACGGCGAGATCCTGCTCACGCGCCGCAAGGAACGCCCCGAGGGCTGGTACACGCCCGCTCACCTGAAAATGGACCTGACCTTCGATTGCCTCACCGAGCCGCACTACGCTGCGCGCGGAGAACGCGGCCACTTCGAGCAGAGCGGGCGCGTGCAGGGATCGATTCAGCTCGGCGACGAGTACTGGAGCGTCGACGGCTACGGCGTGCGAGACAAATCCTGGGGCCCGCGCGACTGGGGCGCCGGCGACCGGGAAGCCCTGCCGAGCACGCGGACCGAAGGCGCCGGCAGCGCGGGACCGGAACCGTTCGTGAACTGGTTCTCCATGAACTTCGGTCCCGACATCGCGCTCGGCGGATCCTGCTTCAGTCACAAAGATGGCCGCGTCCGCGGCACCGGCTGGCTGCAGCGTGAGGGCGAAACGCTCGAGCTCGAAAACGTCGTTGTGGAATCCGAGTACCACGCCGGCTCCATCGTGCACAAGGCCGTTCGTCTTACCGGCAACCTCTCGAACGGCGAGCGCTTTGCCATCGACGGCACGGTCTGGAGCGTCTGCCCGACCAAGATCCCGATGCCCGGTGGGGCCACCTTCGTTAATGAAGGGCTGGCGGAGTTCCACTGGGGCGGCAAGACCGGGTTCGGCATCGCCGAGCACTGGCATGCGGTCAAGCTGTAACCGGCGCGTTGCCCACCGCGGGCTCGCGAATACGGCTGTCGGGCACTCGGAGCATCCTAAGCAGAAGTCCTGATAGGCACCGCCCAGGGCCGGCGTAGGCTTTCCGAACGGACAGCATCAACGGGCACTCGGGTGGTCGACTTCGCAGCTCAGCGCAACCGAATGGTCCAGCGTCACCTTGCTGCACGCGGTATCTGCGATGAGCGTGTGCTCGCAGCCATGAGCAAGGTCGAACGCGAACGGTTCGTGCCACCGGCGCTGCGCGACCAGGCTTACGATGATTGCCCGCTGCCCATCGGTGCCGGGCAGACGATTTCGCAGCCCTACATCGTGGCGTACATGGTTGAAGGCCTCGCCATCGAACCCGGGGACCGGGTCCTCGAGGTCGGCGCGGGCTCCGGCTATGCGGCAGCCGTGCTGGGCGAACTGGCGAACGAGGTGTATACCGTCGAGCGCATTGGGGAACTGCATGCGGCGGCGACCCAGACCCTCCAGACCCAGGGTTATGACAACGTCCACGTGCTGCACGCGGACGGCACCTGCGGCTGGGGGCAGCACGCGCCCTTCGATGCCATCCTGGTATCCGCCGGCGCGCCGGAGGTGCCGGAGTCTCTGCAAGCGCAGCTCGCCATCGGCGGACGCATGGTCATTCCCGTGGGCCGTAGCCAGCTCACGCAGGAGCTGCTTCGCGTGATCCGCGTCGCAGCGGACCGCTACGATGTCGAGCATCTGGCCGGCGTTCGCTTCGTGCCGCTGATCGGGAAGGAAGGCTGGGCAGACCGTGCCGGCTGACGCCCCGCCGCGACGCCGATCAGGCAGCGCGTGCACGATGGTCGTCGATGAGCTGATCGAGCGCATATCGGGATGATGCCGTCTCGATAACGTTGGTCTCGATCATGCCGGCCTCCACGATCAATGCTTTCCACAGCGCCCAACCCCGGCCCCGATTCCAGAGCGCCTCGCTGACTCCGAGGCGCGCACGAAAGGCGTCACGGCTCGCCGCATCCAGAAACGTCCAGGCAATGGTCATGTCACAGGCCGGATCACCAACCGCCAGGCCACCGAAGTCGATGACCGCGCTCAACACGCCATTGCGGGTCAGCAGGTTGCCGGCAGCCACATCGCCGTGAAACCAGACCGGCTCCGCCTCGAGGGGTGCGGCAACCGCCGCCGCCCAGATCGCGCGAACGACTTCGCCATCAACGTCACCGGTCCGGGTAAGTGCCTCCATGGCTGCAGCTACCTGCGGCTGACAGCGATCGAGCGAGCCGCCCCGAAAGCGTCCACCCGGGCCATCCGTCGCCGGGATGCGCTGCAGCGCCAGCAGAAAGTCGGCGAGGTTGATCGCAAACCGCGACAGGTCCGCCACGTCCTGGCGTGAGGCCACCTCGCCGTCGAGCCAACGATAAACCGACCAGCACCAGGGGTAGCCGGCACCAGGTGCGCCCTCGGCCAACGGCTCCGGAATCGGCAGCGGCAGCAGCGGAGCGAGCCGTGGCAGCCAGAGCTGCTCGCGGCCAACGGCGTCCGCGTAGGCTTCGCCGCTCGGCAGCCGAACGAGCATCGAGTCGCCAAGGCGGAATGTCCGGTTGTCCCAGCCGCTGGTCGGCACCGGCAGCACCGGCAGCTCGGCCCATGCGGGGAACTGTTCGGCGATCAGCTGCCGAACCAATGGAACATCGATCACCACGGCGTAAGCAGATGTTTCATGCGCTCTGTGCCGTGCGCGCGGTTAGCACCGGCGGCGGTTAGCATCCGCGTCCCGCCCTGCTTCGTAGCCTTCGACGATCGCGTTCGCCCGCGCCCAAAGATCGCGATCGCCGGCGGTCAGCACCTTCAGCAACTCGCGCTTTTCCTGCATGTAGACTCGGGCAAAGCCGGGATCGTGCTCGGTAATCGAATCGGAGTTGTCGATGAGATCCGCGAGCTTGACCGTCTGCGCCTCGGGTGAAGCTTCGGCCAGGTGATCACGATCCAGTGCCTTGCGGACGGCCCGGTTGCCGTCCTCCGGCTTGGACACGTCCGTCAGCTGCTCAACAAGCGCACCGACTGCAGAGCCGAACTCCGCCGCCACGGTTCGGAGCGTGGTCGGTGTGTCTTCCACCACGTCGTGCAGCCAGGCCGCCGCTACCATTTCCGCGGTGCCGCCCGCCGACTCGACCAACGCCGCCACCGCCGCCAGATGCACGGTATACGGCTCGCCCGTGTATTTGCGTGTCTGCTCGATGGCACCATGCGCCTGGTGCGCAAAGGCCCGGGCTCTGGCAACCAGCGCTGTGTCGCGCTCGCTGCTCTGCTGTGAGGTGGTATCTGCCATGGTTGCCGCTACCCATCATCAGGGCGCGGCAGCATAGCGATCAGCCCGCCCCCATATCCAGCGGCCGGTAGTAGTCTTTACCCTCACGCTCATACTCCATACGGCGGGTAACGAACTGTTCGCCGGCCGACCCTTCCTCAGACAGGGTCAGATTCTGGCGAAAGTAGTTGATGCTGTCGGGATTCAGCGCCTGGGCCATGTCCCAGTAGTGCTCGGCCTTCCCGGGCTGACCGTGCTCCCGGAACAGGTTCGCCAGCCGGAACGCGGCATCCGCCCGCTGCTCATCAACGCTCAATGCGCGGAGATTGCTCGCCACCGTCGCGGCGGACTGCACGTACTGACTCGCTGCACCCTTTTCGACCCAGTCCAGCACCGCCGGTGAGTACACGTCGGTACCGAAAGTGATGCTCTGATCGCCGGCGCTGAATTCGTGGACCTTAGCGTAGGTCCCTTCATCGACGCGCACGATCCTGCCGCTCTCGTCGATCCAGGCGGCGGAGGGCACGTTGATGAAATTGAAGGCCTGACTGATCACGTGATCGGTATCGATCACCTGCGTATAGGTGGCTCCGGCCTGATCGAAAATCGGACCGGCAACCGCCTCGCCACCGGTGTCCTGGGCCGCGGAGATGAGAACAAAGTTCGGATCGTTGATCTGCTCATAGATACGCTGCCACACGGGCACGTCCATGAAGCAGCCTCACCACGAGGACCAGGTGACGATCAGCGCCTTCTTGCCTTTGAGATCCGCGAGGCGAAGCACGTTCCCCTGTCGGTCCGTCACCTCGAACTCCGGTGCCTGGGCATCGACCATGGTGCGCTCACGCTTCTGGGGAATCTCGCCAAAGCTCCAGATCCCGGCTTCGCGGTCGGCCACGTACGGCTGCTCTACCAGATCGGCAAACGCTTCGAGGTCGATCCAGGATGACCCACCGTCCTGCTTCAGAATGGTGCTGTTGAGGGGAATACACAGCGCCTCGAAGCAGGCGCCCTCCGGCTTCACTTCGAATCCGTTGATGCGCGGCAGCTCCGCCGCTGGCACCAGCAATCCGTCACCGGGGCCGACCTCGGTCAGCTGAATCTTGCGCCCCTGGTACAGCACGGTACGGGCGCCGTCGGGGTGAATCGGTTTGGGCTCGAAGGGATGCCGCAGTTCGGGGTAAGCCATCATGTTGGCCATCGCTGCCTCCTGAATGGTTGCGTGGCGTCATCCTAGCGGGGATTGACCGCCAGGAAAAATCTCTCTCCGACGCCGCGGCCGCCACGCCAGCGCATCTGAAAGCGGTGACCAGATACGGAGCTCAAGGTGTACAGCGCCGCGGTGTCGGCCGCGTTGAATCAGCCGCGGGAGGACAGCACGTTGCCGAGCCCGTGCTCGTGTGCTGCCTTATCAACCATCGTTCGGAACAGCTCCTGCGCGTCGTCGGACAGCCGGATCTGATCGCGCTCGGCCAACACCTGGTACTCCCCAACGAAGCGCATGAACTGCTCTTTCGAGGCGCGATCAAAAATGCTCGCCAGCAGGTCGAACAGGCCCGGCGCGTACCGGTACCAGCGCGCCTGCGCTGGTTGGGTGCCAATGCTGTCGAGCTGGGCCAGCGCAACGGTGATGTCATGATCAACGGCCAGCGAATGCCAGGGTTCCTGATCGAGAAACTGCGCCAACGCCAGCCGGTTGCCTTCGGCGAGCGGCTCGACGGTCGGAATGTGAACCGGCTCCGCCAGGTCGACCAGGATGCAGAAGTCGACCATGTCCTCTTCCGCCAGAGCCGAGAGTGCCGTGTCTGCTCCTTCTGACAAGCCGCCGCTGATGAGGTCGGTCACCAGCTCGCGGACCTCGCCCGCCCGCGTGTGAAACTGCTCAGCGACCGCGTGATCGGTCGGCGCCTGGCTGGCCGCCGTGTAGCGGGACAGGGTCTTGCGGGCCCAGAAGCCCGGAGCGCTGGTGACCCGCGCCTTCGGCGTAAAACGAATCTTGCTCATCTGTTCTCCAGCCGCAGACCGGCAGCGTGCCGGTGCTTGTTCAGTGTCGGTGCAGCCGCACCGGCAGGCTCCGAATGCCTCGTATGAAGTTCGACTTGAGCCGCGTCTCCGGCCCGGTAACCTCGATGAACCGGAAGCGCTTCATGATTTCTTCCCAGATCACCCGCAGCTGCATCTCGGCCAGGCGGTTACCCATGCAGCGGTGCACGCCGAAACCGAAGGACACATGGTGCCGCGCGCGCGGACGATCGATGATCAGCGCATCGGCCCGCTCGTGGACAGTCTCGTCCCGGTTGCCAGAGATATACCAGAGCACAACCTTGTCGCCGGCCTTCAGGTGCTGGCCGCCCAGCTCGTAGTCCGCCTTCAGCGTGCGGCGCATGTGCAGCACCGGCGTCTGCCAGCGGATGATCTCGGAGACCATGTTGGGAATCAGCGAGACATCGTTGCGCAGCTTCTCGTACTCGGCCGGAAACTGGTTCAGCGCCAGTACGCCGCCGGAGATCGAGTTGCGGGTGGTGTCGTTGCCACCGACGATCAGCAGCATGATGTTGCCGAGAAACTCGAGCGGCCGGGTGACCATGTCCTGCGTTTCTTCACCATGAGCAAGCATCGTAATCAGGTCGTTGCGATCGGTCGGATCAGCGGCGGCGCGCTCGGCCCAGAGCGTCATGAAGGTGGCGGCCATGTCGTTCAGCCCTTCAAGCACTTCCTCCTGGCTCGGGCCCTCGTCCATGCCGGTCGTTTCCGGCGAGCCGATGGAGATGTCGGACCAGTAGGTCAGCTTGCGACGATCCTCGAAGGGAAAATCGAACAGCGTTGCGAGCATGCGCGTAGTCAGCTCGATGGACACGCGGTCCACCCAGTCGAAGTCCACCCCATCGGCCGGCAGGTCGTCGAGGATCTCGACCGCATGGGCGCGGATCACGGGCTCGAGCCGCATCAGATTGCGCGGCGCGACCACACCGGTCACCGTCATCCGCTGCTGATCGTGCTTCGGCGGATCCATGGCGATGAAGTTCTCGATGTACTCGCCGTTCGGGCTGTCGCCGATCGCAATGGTCGGAAACGACGAGAACACCTCCGGATGGCTTTCAACGTGCATGATGTCGTTGAAGCGGGTAATCGACCAGTAACCGCCGAAGGGACTCTCGGGGGTGTAGTGCACGGGATTCTCGCGCCGCAGCCGCTCGAAGTAGGGTCGCCAGGCGTCCTGCTGATAGAGCCGCGAATCGCTGACGTCGAGCGCGTCCAGCGGCGTGGTGAGCGGATCCTGCAGATCACCGCTCGGCAGCTCAGCGGGAGCACCGGAGCGCTCCGCGCCGAGGGCATCGGCCGGTCGCTGGTTAGCTTCAGACATATCGCTCTCCCTGCTCCCTCATTACAATCAGGATACCAGCGAGAGACGGCCGGACGCGATCCGGTGAGCCGTCTGCCAGCAGGCACGTTGCACCGCAGCCTGTTGGCGCTGACAACCCGGAGCCGTTAGCGGCCCGGCACTATCTGCCCAGGCGAGCTCGTCAAACTGCGGCAGATCATCAGTGATCTCGTACCAGGGCGCTTTGGAACCCACGACGATGTGGTGTGTCGGCCACCCTGAACGCAACTGCCTTGCAAAGACACTGACCGAGCAGTTCCGTCACGATTCGGCTTGTACGGCAGGATCCGGTGCCAGCGTGCTTCGCGCACAGGCGGCCGCCGCTGCCGCCTGCTGGGCCAGGAACAAGCAGGTGGCGATCTTGTTGAGCTCTGCCATCAGCGATCTCCCCTTTTCAAGGTTCCGCCGGCAAACAACCCCGACCTGCTGGCACTAGCTTTCGAGCAGCACATCGAAGCCACCGAAAATCAGGCGTTTGCCGTCGAAGATCATGACATCTCCACCCATGTCGGGATCGTTCATTACCGCCTCCATCCCGGCGTCCCGGGTGGCTCTATCGGGCCAGACGATCCAGGACAACAGCACGGTCTCCCCCGGCTCGAGCCGCACTGCCTTCGGCATGGAGGTCAGCTCCCCTTCCGGGACGTCAACGCCCCAGCATTCCACTACCGCAAGCGCCCCGTGCTTTTTGAACAGCTGCCCTTCGAACTTCACCCGCTCCAGGTACTCGTCCTTCAGATCACTCCTGATCGGCGCGATCATGCCATCAACAAATCGGGTCATAGCCGTATCCTTATCGATCGACGCTAAGCAGAGCAACCGTAGAGGAGTCCAGAGGGTGACGCGAGCGTCAATGGCGGCCAAGTCGTCAAGACCTGTGGTGAGTGCGACGCGGCTCGCTTAAGCTGCCTGCGGGCGTTGTCGGGGGCAGACGAGATGGCTTTGCGTTGGGTCGAAAAACTCAAGCCAGGGCAGGTGTTGGAACTGGAGTCCCTGGTGCTGTCGTGGTTCAACCCGGCAAGTATCGTGCTGTGCGCAATCTTCGTTGCCGGTCTGCCCGAGTTCGGACCGAACCGGTTTACGCTTGCCGCTGCCCTCGCGTTCGTTGCGGCCCCCATCGCCGTCGGCTTGCGGTTCCGCTTTCGCGGCCTGCAGTACGGCTGGGTCGAGCCCCTCTACGACGTGCTGGTCATCGTCGGAGCAGTCAACTTCATTCCCGATCTCTGGTTTCCGGCACTTTGTATCGGCCTCATGGTCTCGCTGGCGCCGAGCATCGGGCTGCACCAACGCAGCTATCAGCTCTACGCGTTGCTGCTGCTGATCCTGCTGGGCGGCATGGGCCTGACAGCGGTCATCCATGCGGTCCCGAACTGGCAGGCACCGCTGCTCGGTATCGCCCTCGTCTATCCGTCGCTGGTGTTCTATTCCCACCTGCAGACCCGGCGCGCTGATGCGCTGCGCGACCGCGCCTACCGCCTCAAGAGCCTGACCCAGGTCGCAGGCAGTGTCGCCCACGACTTCAACAACATGCTCATGGGGATTTCCGGTCACGCGGAGCTTGCGCTGTGCAACCTGCCCCCGGACAGCCCGGCCCGAGGATCAGCCGAGGCCGTGATCGACGGCAGCCACCGCGCCAGCCTGCTGTGCCGGCAGCTGCTGGTCTTCGCGAATCACCAGGACCGCGTTGAACAGCAGATCGACCTGTCGACAGAAGTCGACAACCTGATCCGCTTGCTGGGTCCGAAGCTTGCCCACGCCGCGAAGATCGGCTGGACCGAAGCACCGGAGCCGATGGCCGTACGCGGTGACGTCGGAGCACTGCAGCAGGTCATCATGAACGTGCTCATCAATGCCGTTGAAGCGGCTGACGAAAAACCCGCAAGCGTGGCACTGACGCTGCGCCGCCAGCGCGCGGACAGCGGCGACTGCGCCGTGCTTGAGATTGCCGATGCCGGGCGCGGCATTCCGAAGCGACAGCTCAAGCGGATCTTCGAACCGCTCTACACGACCAAGACGCACGGCCAGGGCCTGGGACTGGCCAGCGCCCGGCGGATCATGCGAGCCCACGAAGGCAACATCGCAGTTGCCAGCGAAGCGGGTCAGGGCACCACGGTGACCTTGACGCTGCCCATCGACGACACCGTCGTCTCGACCGCCGACCTGGTGGTCAAGGAAGCAGAAACAAGATCCGCAGCCTGACGGAATGCAGGCCCTGATCCGCACACGCTACGGTCCTCCGGAAGTTGTCCAGGTTGCCGACCTGCCGCAGCCCGAACCCGCTGCCAACGAGTTGCTGATACGGGTGCGCGCCAGCGCCGTCAACACCGGCGACTGGCGGGTACGCGCCGCAGCGTTCCCCGGCGTGCTCGCCATACCCGGCAGGCTGATGTTCGGAATACTGGCTCCCCGCAACCACCGCCTGGGTACTGAGTTCGCCGGTTTGGTCGAAGACACCGGCCGGCAGGCCACGCGGTTCGCCGCCGGTGACCGGGTTTACGGCATGCTGCCCAGCGGCGGTGCCACGGCGCAGTACCTGACGATCCCTGCAACGGACGCGGTTGCGCCAATTCCGCCGGGCCTCGACTTCGAGCAGGCGGCCGCCCTGCCCTTTGGAGGTCTATGCGCGCTGGCTTTCCTGAAGGACTTCGGCAGTCTGAAAGCCGAACAGAAGCTGCTCATCGTTGGCGCCTCGGGTGGCGTTGGCGCATATGCGGTGCAGGTCGGCAAGGCGCTGGGTGCGGCGGTAACCGGTGTCGCCGGACCGGACAGTCAGGCGTTGCTGAAGAGCCTCGGGGCTGACGCGACGATCGATTACCGCAGGACTACCGTCAGGGATTGGCCAGAGGGGTTCGACCTGGTCTTCGACACCGTTGGAGTACTCAGCCCACGGCACGCGCGTGGGCTACTGCGCGACGGCGGCCTGTTTCTACCGCTCAATTTCGGGCTCCGTGAGCTCGGCGCCGTGCTGCTGAATCCGCTGCGCAGCAGCCGAATCAGGCTGGCGGTGAATGAGGACACGGCGGAAGGGCTGCACCAGATTTCTAAGCTGGTAGAGGACGGCAGGCTGCGGCCGGTGATCGATAGCCGCTATCCGATGGCCGAGGCGGCACGCGCTCATACGCAGGTTGAGTCGAGACATCGACAGGGATCGATCGTGCTGACGGTGCCCTGAGCCTGCGACACGCGACGCCGGCACCCGGTTCGGCCCAAGACCGGTAACAGGACCGGTGACAGGACCGGTGACGCTCAGGCCAGCCGCTCGATCAGCCAGCTGATGGTCTGCTGCTGACGCCTGGGCGTCCAGTATCCGGGTTCGACGAGCGCATTCACCGCAATGCCGTCCACGCTCGTCATCAGCACATCGACAAAGCGCTCGATCCCCTCGGCGTCGTGGCCGTGCCGTCGAAGCTCGGCGCGAAGGGTGCGCCGGAACGCAACCATGCGCTGGCGGTACCCGGACCGAAGCTCCGGCCGGGACAGGCTCAGACCCCAGAATACGAGCCAGACCTTGAATTCCGTGCTGCGCGCAGCATCAACCGGCAGAAACTCAAGCACGAGCTCCTCGAGCGGAATCGACGGATCGTTTGCAATCGCCACCCGACAGCGTTCGATGCTGGCCGTTACTACTTCATCGAGCACGGCATCAATGATCGCCTCTTTGGACGCAAACCAGTGGTTGATCAAGCCGATGGTACAGCCGGCGCGTGCAGCGATCTTGCGCATGGACAGGGCCTCGGGCCCCCCTTCCGCAACCAGCGCCTGGGTCGCCGCAATGATTTCTGATCGGCGCGCATCCGCATCGGCTGTCCTCGGCATGCTGGTCCCCTTGTGGTGCTTGACGACGCACGAGCGCCAGAATAACATATCGATCGTTACGTTACGACTGATATGTTATTTTCAAACAACTTCTCCAACCCACCGGCAGCGCGATACGAGGAGACCAACACTATGACTCAGCAACTGCAGCACTTTCAGCTCACCGACGACTGGGCCGAGATCATTCGGGCGATAGATGAGGACGGCGGCGTCATCGTCGAGCGGTTCCTCGATCCGAAACTGCACACCGAGCTGGTCGAGCAGCTCAAGCCGCACGCCGACGGTTTCGAGCCCGGCATGGCAGAAGGTTCCCTGAAGGCGCTGTTCTGCGGCCAGAACACCAAGCGGTTCTCCGCGCTGTGTCGCCGTGCACCGGTCTTTGCCGAGGTCGTCGACCACGATCTGCTCCATGAGTGGGCCGAGCACGGCTTCCAGAACGATTACTGGCTCAACACGGGCCAGGCCATGATCATCGGGCCGGGTTCCACCGAGCAGTTTCTGCACCGCGATGCCGGCAACTGGCCGGTCGTCGTCGCCGGGGGGCAGGACGCCCCGGAAGCCACGCTCAGCGTCATGATCGCGATGAGCGACTTTACCGTCGACAACGGGGCCACCCGCGTCGTACCGGGCAGCCATCGCTGGAGCGACTTCGATCAGGAAGCCACGCCCGATCAGGTTGTCCAGGCCGTCATGCCAGCCGGTTCAGCCCTGCTTTACAGCGGCAAGACCATCCATGGCGCCGGTGCCAACATCTCGAGCGACAGCTGGCGCTTCGGCATCCAGCTCAGCTTTACGCTCGGACAGCTCACCCCGGAGGAAGCACATACGATCACGGTTCCCTGGACGGTCGCGCAGCACTTCTCAGAACGCGTGCAACACATGCTGGGGTACGCGTCCCTGCGCACGTTCTCGCCTGATTGGCCCGTACTCTGGACGGCTGACTATCGCGACGTGCGGGAGTCGCTGACGCCCCCGCCGAAGCACGAGTATGTGAGCGCCGGTGCAAAGCACCTGAAGCTGCCCGTCGAAGCGGCCTGAAGGTCCCACGCCCGGCGCTTCCGCCAGCACCCGGAGCGCAACCTCATGCAGGCTCAAGCGCCGTCCTGGCCCCAGCGAATCGTGTCGCCGTCCCGCGCTGCGATGGCATGCGGTGGAATGATCTGCCGATCGAACAGGGGCACGTCGCTGCGCTTCAGCAGCACAACCAATGCCAGGCCGGCACCAATCCCGCCGACATGCGCAGCCCAGCTGACCTCGCCACCCGTGTCACTCAGAAACATGAAGAGCTGAAACACAACCCACGCACCCAGGAGCCAGCCCGCGGCAAGCTCCAGCGGCAGAAACGAGAGAAACAGCACCCACACCTTCATCTTCGGATGCAGCATCAGATAGGCCGCGACGATGCCCGCGGCAGCGCCGGAGGCACCGACGAGCGCCGCGTCGGATTGCGGAAACACGAACGCGTGAAACCAGGCGGCGCAGAACGCACAAACCAGGTAGAAGAGCAGATAGCGGAAGTGACCGAGGGCGTCTTCGACGTTGTCGCCGAAGACCCAGATGAACAGCATGTTGCCCGCCAGGTGCAGGAAATCAGCATGCACGAAGCCGCTGGTCAGTGCCGTCAGCAGGTACAGGTCCTCCGGAATGACGCGCAGGCTTTCGGGCAGCACGGCAACCTCATGTGCAACGGTCGGAACATGACCGAAGGCAAGAACGGCAAAGTCCATTCCGCCAACGGATGCGAGCGCCACGTTGAAGATTGCGAACACGGCAACGTTTGCAGCAATGATGGCCAGCGTCACCCACTGCCGGTGAATGAAGCGGACCGGTTTGCCGTCATGCAGGGGAATGAACAGGGTCAGGCTCCTTGGCTGCTACAGCGTCCGATGATATAGCGCACAGAGAAAGCCGGTGTTCGTTACGGTATCTGCGCGATCACTTCCCAGAGCCGCGCAAAGGAGATGTTGCTGCCGCTCAAGACGATGCCGACCGTCTGATGCTCGAGTTGCGCGACATGGTCCAGGGCGTAGGCAAGGCCCGCGACACCGGCTCCCTCAACCACCATCTTCTCCTCGATCAGCATGTACTTCATCGCCCGCGCGATGGATGCTTCGGGAATCGGCACGATCTCGTCCACCAGGTCGCGGCAGATCGCAAAGGTGTACCGGTTGTCCAGGGGGATCGGGCCGGGCAGGGCATCGGCGATGCTGGGCCGTTCCAGCACGTCCACGACTCTGCCCGCTTTGATGCTCTCATAGATGGCGCTGTCGCGTTCCGAGGTTGCGCCGATGATGCGGATCGAGGGGCAGAGGTGCCTGGCTGCGACCGCCATCCCGCTCATCAGGCCCCCACCGCTCACCGGCACGATCAGCGCGTCGAGGTCGGGGCAGGTCTGCAGCATCTCGAGCGCGACGGTGCCCTGCCCGGCGATGACATCCGGATGGTCAAAAGGTGGCACATAGAAGGCTCCGGGCGCTCCAGCCAGCGCCAGCGCTCGCTCAACGGCGATGTTCTGGTTGTCGCCCTCGAGCACCGTCTCCGCGCCGAACTCCCGGATGCTGGCGACTTTGTCCCCCGGCACCAGGGTCGTCATGCAGATCGTTGACGGGATGCCCAGGCGCTGGGCCACGTAGGCCACCGCCCTGCCGTGGTTACCGCTCGATGCGGCTACCAGATGGGTGACGGCTCGCGTCTCACGCGCGCGCAGGATGGCGTTGGCTGCGCCCCGAAGCTTGAAGGCGCCGGTATCCTGCATGTTTTCGAGCTTGAGGTAAGCCCGCCCGTCGATCCGGCGGGACAGATCAAAGGCTGGCTTCAGCGGCGTGTTGGTCGCGATGGATTCGATACGGGCAGCGCCCTCACGAATCGATTCGAAGCTGATGCTGGAAATAGGCTCATCCCGGACCGACGTCGCAGCACAGCCTAGGGCATCGGTTTGTCAAGGTCGATACGCGTTTCACGCGGCGCCACCTTGAGCCCGGGCACCGCCAGCCGGTTATCATGCCGGACCGCGGAACTTCAACGGATACGAACGCCGACCGATGCACCCAAGCTCTCACGCTCGCAACAGCTCCGGCTGCGCCACCCGGACAACGGCCTGCCCGCAGCGCTCCGCTACCTTATGCGCGAGCATCAATGCCTCGCCTCACGCCGTGCTGGTTACCCTGGCCCTGGCCTTAGTCATTGCCCTGGCCTGGGTCCTGCCGCTGGCGGCTAAGGCCCAGGCCAGCAGCGGCCGCCCCGATCTGACGGGCGTTGAAATCGTGACCCATCAGGTCACCAAGAACATCTTCATGCTCGAAGCCACCCGCGACACCGCCGGTAACATCGGCGTACTCATCGGTCCTGAGGGGGCACTGATCGTCGACAATCAGTATCAGGAGCTATCCCCGCAGATCGAGGCCGCCCTGGCAGCGATCGGACCGGGCAGGATCCCCTACATCCTCAACACCCACCATCACGATGACCACAGCGAAGGCAACGCCAACCTGTCACAGGGCATTGGCACACGCATCATTGCGCACGACCGGGCCCGCGAGCGGCTGCTGTCCCGGGACGCCGCGCACTGGCCGCAGATTACGTTCGATGCCGGATTGAGCATCCACTTTGCCGGCGAGCGGGTACGGGTCATCGCGCTGCCCGGGGGTCATACCGACAACGATGTGGTGGTCTGGTTCGAAACCGCCGGAGTTGCGCACCTCGGAGACCTCATGAACTCCGGGACCTCGAGCTTTCCCGTCGCAGATCTGGCGGCAGGTGGCAACGCACTCCTCATCCGCGACAACGTGGCAAAGCTGCTGGCCATGCTGCCGGAAGACATCATGATCATCCCGGGCCATGGTCCGCTGACGAACAAGGCCGAGCTGTACGGGCTACATACCATGCTGACGGAGACCATAGATCTGGTCGCCAGGAAGCGTGCGCAGGGCAGAGCGCTACCCGACATTCGAGCAGAAGGTCTGCCCGCCCCCTATGCCGACTGGGGCTACGGCTACATGAACGCGGCTGGGTGGATCACCATGATCTACGCAAGCCTGGCAGCGAGCGCTGCGAACAACGAAACCGCAGCAGAGGGCACGTCACAGCTGAAGCCGATACCGCCGTCGACACAGACACCGGAGAACGATCGATGAGCAGTGATCAGCGGAGCCTCAGCCTCCGCACGGCGCAACGGACCAGCAAGGGTGTCGACACAGGCCACGGCCCATGAAAGTTGTCGAACTCAACGCAATCCGACAAGCATACGACCCCGCAGAGGCTACGGAGCGCATCAGGGCGGGATTCGTTGCCTATTCCGCCGGCAAGGTTACCGTGCCGCCCGTCGGCCAACTGGACTTTCCCGAAGCCGACGGCGAGTGCCACATCAAGTACGGCTGGATTGCTGGCGACAGCGTTTTTCTGGTCAAGATCGCCAGCGGCTTCTACAACAACCCGCGCCTTGGCCTGCCCACCAGCAACGGCCTGATGCTGCTGTTCTCGGCAGAAACCGGTGCAGCGGAAGCCCTGTTGCTCGATGAAGGCTTTCTGACCGACGAACGTACGGCCATCGCCGGCGCCATCAGCGCAGCCTGCCTGGCACCCCGTTCGGTCGAGCGCATCGGAATCGTCGGCGGCGGCATTCAGGCCCGCCTGCAGCTCAAGCACCTCGCCGCCGTTACCGACTGCCGCGAAGCGATGGTCTGGACCCGGCGACCGGAAGCCTTTGCCGCCTACCAGGCCGCCATGGCAGACCATCCGTTCACCCTGACAGGCGCAGCGTCGCTGCAGGGCCTGTGCAACGCCTGCAATCTGATCGTCACGACCACGCCGGCGACAAGCGCACTGCTCGAGGCCGATTGGATTAGGCCGGGCACGCACATCACCTGCGTCGGCAGCGACGGTGTCGGCAAGCAGGAGCTGGACCCCGCCATCATCGCCGGGGCGGATCTCTGCGTCGTGGACGCCCGGTCACAGTGTGTCAAATTCGGCGAAGCGCAGTACGCCGTCGCAGCCGGTCAGATCAGAGCGGAACAGCTGGTCGAGCTGGGTACGGTGATCGCCGGCGACCATCCGGGCCGGCAGTCCGAGGAGCAGATCACCATTGCCGACCTCACCGGCGTTGCCGTGCAGAACATCGCCATCGCGAAAGCGGTGTGGGAACGCCTGCGGAACTGATTCCGGGCGCGTTAGCTAAAGGCGCACCAGCGCGCTTCGCCGCGGTGCAGACCCTAACGCCTGCCACCGCCGTCATCACAACGCAGGACCAGGCCGCCTCGTTCGCATCGGCCCCTGCGGTTTCGCTGACCGACAGCCTCGGCTAGATTGACGCGTAAGCGGGCTACAGACATCGATGTTGGTGCACGAATCGGAACCAAGCTTATCCCAGCACACCGGGCAGCCTTTGCTCGATACAGCTCCGCTAGCGTCCGCGGCCGGAAGCGCGCGCATTGGTACGGCGCGCCGCTGCACGCCTTCAAAGAGCCCGCGACGATCTGGCGTCGGGCTTGCCGGCTGCCTGCTGCTGATCGCCGCGAGCGCAGCCGGTGCCGAGGCGACCACCGCACCCGCCGCACCAACCTGGACTTCGCTGTTGCCTCCGATACTGGCCATTGCGATCGCATTGGCGACGCGCGCAGTGATCCCGGCACTGATCGTAGGCATCTGGAGCGGCGTGTTCCTGATCGACGGTCCCGGCGTGGTATCGATCTGGACTTCCCTGCTGGCTTTCTTCGACACCTACCTGGTCGCCGCAATCGCGGACAGCGATCGGGTGCGCGTGCTGCTGTTCACCATGATGCTGGGCGGCCTGATCGGGATCATTGCCGCAAACGGTGGCCTGCGCAGCTTCGTCGAGCACGTCACCCGCTACGCCTCAACGGCGCGCCGCGGCCAGCTGGCAACGGCTGGGCTCGGCCTCGCAATCTTCTTCGACGACATTGCCAACACCCTGCTGATCGGCAAGACCATGCGACCGGTCGCTGATCGGCTCAGGATCTCCCGGGAGAAACTCGCCTACCTGGTGGACTCGACGGCCGCTCCCATTGCCGGGATCGCCTTCGCATCGACCTGGGTCGGCTACGAGGTTTCCGTCATCGAAAGCACCGTTGCCGGTATCGCTGACCTCGACACCCCGGCTTATCTCATTTTTCTGGATGCCATTCCCTACAGTTTCTACTCGATCCTGACCTTGTTCATGGTGTTTGCCGTGGCCTGGTCCGGCCGGGATTTTGGTCCCATGCACGAGGCGGAACGCCTGGCCAGAGCCCAGGTTCCGGTGGCTGAGGTGACGCCAGCGGCGGATGAGCCAACGCGCGGCAACGCATCGAACGCGCTGGTGCCGCTGGCGGTGTGCGTAGTCACCCTGTTTGCCAGCTTGCTGATTACCGGCAGCGGCGACTCGTTCCGCGAAATCATCGGTTCCGCCGACAGCTACGCCGCACTTCTCTGGGCGTCGTTGCTCGGCGTGCTCAGCGCCTGCCTCATCACTGTCTGGCACCGCCAGCTGAGCCTGGACGCCGTCATGGATGCGTGGGTAGATGGGGTCAGAAGCACCGTCTATGCCGTGGTCATTCTGGTGCTGTCCTGGACGCTCGCCGACGTGGTCAAAGTGCTGGATACCGCCACTTTTATCATCGATAGCACCAGAAACGCGCTGCCGATCTTTCTGCTGCCGGCGCTGTCGTTTCTGCTCGGTGGCGTGGTTGCCTTCAGCACCGGTACCAGCTGGGGCACCATGGGTGTGCTCATGCCCCTGATGCTGCCGCTGGCGTGGACGCTCCTGACCGACCAGGCAGCCGCGGGTGGGCCGATGGAGCTCTACATTTTCCATGGTGCCGTCGCCGGCGTGCTGGCGGGCGCCATCTGGGGTGACCACTGCTCCCCGATATCCGATACGACCGTGCTGTCTTCGCTGGCAACCGAGTGTGTGCACATCGAGCACGTTCGAACGCAGATTCCCTATGCGATGACGTCCGGCGGTTGTGCGTTGCTGCTTTGCGCCATTCCCGTAGGCCTTGGTGTGCCCTGGTGGCTGTGCCTGCTGGTCAGCGGTGCCGCGATTCTGCTCATCCTGCGGTGGCTCGGTCGACCCGCCTGAGGCACCTTTCGCCAACAACCCGGCACTCGACTCATCTGGTGCTACAGCGACAGGGACCCTGCCTGGTTGTTGCAGAAACAAGCGACCGGAAGCTATAGGCGCAAACCGCCCGGGAAAAGGGTCACGAAATTGCAAAAACGGCACAAAATATAAGCTTTGCCAATCACCGTCCGTTAGCGCTTAATTTTCAGGCATCGAGCGTTTGGCGGAACACCCATGAGTCAGCACGACAGCGACTCCAGATCAGAGCAGGAGCCCAGGCAGGCCGAACCGTCTGGTGTGCCTGCTGACCAGCAATCCCGTTCACGCCCGGAAGCAGCAGCCCTCTCGAAAACCAAAGCACTTCCACTAACAGGAGTAGCTGCGGAAACACAGGCGAGCGCGGAACCCGGCGCAATCGCAGAAACGAGAGTACTGACAGAAACAGACATACCGGCGACCAGAATGCTGGCGGAAACCAAGGTACCCGAGGACGCTCAGGCGGACCCCGCTCCCCGAACCGGCACCCGCATCCTGGCCGAAACCCGTTTGCCTGAGACCGCGGACGCAAACGCGCCCGCGGAAACGCAGTACGCACCACCGCAAACGACGGCAGCACCGGCCGATCCGCAGGCAGCTACCAGGGCGGCTCCCGAGACTGGAACTCCGGCACCGGCGGCCATGGCTGCACCGGCTGCGCGCGGCAGCGAAGACCTCGCCATCGGTGCAGTGATCAAAAACCGTTTCGTCGTCGAAGGCCTGCTTGGACGCGGCGGCATGGGCGTGGTGTATCGGGTCAAGGATCTTCGCAAAGAGGAAACCAACGACCGTAATCCCTACCTGGCCATGAAGGTGCTGAGCGATCAGTACCGTCGCGATCCGCGCATGATCATGGCGATGCAGCGCGAGGCCCGCAAAGCGCAGACGCTTGCGCACCCGAACATCACTACCGTCTACGACTTCGACCGCGATGATCAGCTGGCATTTCTGACCATGGAAATGCTCGAGGGTACCCCGCTGGATGAGTTCATCAGGCAGCATCCCGAGGGCATACCGCGCGCGCAGGCCCTGGGTATCATCCGCGGGCTGTGCATCGGCCTCGCCTACGCGCACAACAAGAACATCATTCACAGCGACTTCAAGCCCGGCAACATCTTTCTGACCGATGACAATCGGACCAAGATCCTCGACTTCGGCATCGCCCGCGCCGCGCCGGTCAACCCCGTCGACGGCAGCTCCGAGGTCACCCAGTTCGATGCCGGCGTGCTGGGCGCGCTGACGCCCGCCTACGCGTCCTGCGAAATGCTCGATGGGCAGGAGCCGAATCCGGCCGATGACGTGTTCGCGCTCGCCATCGTCAGCTACCAGCTGCTGACCGGGCGCCATCCGTTCGACAGCCGCACCGCCAGCGAGGCCCGGGAGCTGGGGCTGGTACCGGCCCCGATCAGGGGGCTCAAACGTCGCGAATGGCGCGCCATCGCGCACGGCCTGGCCTTCGATCGGTCGCGGCGCACCGGGCACGCCGCACTCTTTCTACGGGAGCTCGAAGGCTCCCCGAAAATCCGGCTGGCGCTGGTAGCAGTCATCGCCGCGCTGGCCGTCACCAGCGGGTACCTGGTCTATGAGGAGTCCCGCAAGGTCATCGAAAACCGGCCGGACGTGGCTTTTGCCGCGCTATCGAGCGACGTACAGGACCAGTTCCGCACGCGCCTGGAAGAAGGCCGCATGCTGGAATCTTTTGCCGACTACAGCTCAGCCCTGCAGCAGTATAAGTCCGCCTACCAGCTGCATCCGAAGAATCCCGAAGCCGTCGCGGCGTTGGAGTCCCTGTTCACCCACCTGTACCAGCTGAGCCTCGATGCGCCGGAAGCGACACGGCTCGAGGTGCTGGCGGAAAACCTGGCGGATGTGCGCACCCTGGATGGCTATCTCGCCGATCGTCCCGCACTCAAAGCACTGGCGGAGAAACTGAATGCACTCCAGTAACCGAGCCTGTTCCAACCGGCGAACGGCCATCGCCGGCGTGCTGCTGGCAACGCTGCTGCTCGGCGCAGCCTCCGCGCCGGCAGCCACCAAGAAGCAGGTGCGGGCGCTGCAGAAGATGCTGGCCCAGCAAACCACTACCACCAGCACGGCGAACGTTGCGGACCTGCACGTGGTCGACTGCCTGCTCCCCGGACAGGTCAGAACGCTGGGTAAGCGCACCTATCTTGCGCCACGCCGGCCGACGAAGACGACCGCCAGAGACTGCGAGCTGAAAGGGGGCGAATACGTCGCCTTCGATCGCGCCGACTACCGGACCGCACTCAAGGTGTGGATGGCGGCGGCGCAAGCCGGCGATGCGGAAGCGCAGACCAACGTCGCCGAGATCTACGAGCGCGGGTTAGGTGGCGAGCCGAACTATGCCGCCGCCCTGCTCTGGTACGAGAAAGCGGCAAACCAGGGCAACACCCGCGCCCAGTTCAACCTCGGGACCATGCACGAGCAGGGACTCGGCGTCCCCGCGAACCAGCTCACGGCACTCAACTGGTATCGCCAGGCCTGGGGGTTGCCCGAGGATGACGTGGTCTTCGCCTCAGCCGCACGGCGTGAGCAGCAGGCATTGGCGCAGCGGCTGGCGGAGCAGATCAATGAGCGCGACGAGCAGATCGAAGCGCTGGAGGCGCAGCTCGACAGCTTGCGAGCCAGCCTCGAAGCCGCCACCAGCTCGAACAGCCAGACCCGCGCTCAGCTCGATACGCTGAAGACGCTGGTCGACAGCCTGCGCGAACAGCAGACGGCACAGCGCCTGGAGCTCGACCGCATTCCGCTGGCGGTCCGACAGCTGGCTACCACGAGCCAGAGCACCGCGCCCAGCGGCCTTCGGGAACCGGAGCCGGAGCAAGCGAGTGCCCTTGTCCGCCCCCCGGCCACTCCGCAGTCCTACCGAAACCTGGAGCTCGGCAACTACTACGCATTGCTGATTGGCAACGCCCAGTACGAAAGCCTGGAACAGCTGGTTACGCCGCTGAACGACATCGATCGAGCCCGGCGCGTGCTCGAGGACAAGTACGGCTTTACCGTCTTCACGCTCAACGACAGCAACAACGTCGCCATGATGCAGGCGATCAACGATCTGTCCGAGATCCTCACCCCGGAGGACAACCTGTTGCTGTTTTATGCGGGTCACGGCAGCAGGTTGCAGGCAGGCAGCGTCGAGACCGGCTACTGGCTGCCGCGAAACGCGGAGCGGCCACCGCGCAACACCTACTGGGTGCCCAACCAGTTCGTCACCGGGCACCTTGCGCGCCTGCAGGCAAAGCGCGTGCTGGTCGTCGCGGACTCCTGCTATGCCGGTCTGCTGTCGGAGGAACCGAGCATGCTGCTGCTCGGCGCCGATGCGCCGCAGTACGCCAATCCGGAGTTCCTGAAGTACAAGCTCAGCAAGCGATCGCGCCTGCTGCTGTCCTCCGGCGGTGACCGCCCCGTGCTGGACGAAGGCGGCGATGGCCACTCCGTCTTCGCCAGCGCCTTCCTTGATGAGCTCGAAAGCAACAGCAGCCTGCTGGCCAGCCCGGAGCTGTTCCTACGAATTCGGGATCGCGTCGAGGCCAGCGCGCAGCGGGTCGGATTCGATCAGCGCCCCGAGCTCAAGACCATCAAAGCAGCGGGGCATGAGGTGGGGGATTTCTTTTTCGTGCCCCGCAGCAGCTAGCTGAGGCGAAACACGCCGGATCACCAGCGGAACTTGTGGCCGCACAGCACGGCGGCTCGTCCAGTGGGCCCGCGTCAGAAGCGACAGAATCGATTAAGCCGCTGTCGCAGAGCTCGATCAGCGTATTCTCAAACCTACCCGATACCTGCCTCTCTCTTACCCCACTCCTGCCTCAGCCCTACGTCGTGCCTGCGGCAAGTCTGAGAGGACTTACTTTCTAAGTATTCACCTTTTCCCCCAGATTCTGACCCCTTTTCATCGTACTTTGCGCCTGTAGGGGTAGTGGACCAACACGTTCAACAGTGGAGTCGACCCTGGGTCGCTTGGGGATGGAAATCTTGATCAAATCATCACGTGCAGCTGCGTTTTCGCTGCTGGCAGTCACCCTGTCGCTGACCCAAAAGGTCAGCGCCGACATCATTCCAACCGACACCTTCGAACAGGACATCGCCACCGGAGCGATCATCGGCCCGATTACCGGGACCACGGGCGACATCAATCTGCCCGCCGGCAGCGGCATCCTCATCGATGGTACCGGGCAGCTCATCATCAACGCCGGCTCCCTGTTTCGCGCCGATGCCTTCGCACACAACGGCACGAACTCGCTGCTGCTCGACCAGATTGGCAGCACGCTGGATATCGGTGACGAGCTGAACCTGGGTCGCGGCGCCGGCACCGACGGGCTGCTCACGATCACCAACGGCGCGTTGCTGACTATCGGCGGCGGACCGGAAGAAGGATTCATCGGTAGCGGTCTGACCATCGGGCAGGACTCGGGCGTGGGTGCTGCCACGATCAACAACGCCACGGTGATCATCGACCGCAACGCCGACAACGGCGAGGTTCGGCTCACCGTCGGCCGCGGCGGCGACGGCACGCTGCAGATCGAGAACGGCGCAACCGTCACCGTGCAGGACGACTCCGGCGTTATCGGTTTTCTCGGCGACGGCATTACGGTGGCTGAAGCGCTGCCTGGACAGGCGGCCACCGGCCTGATCAACGTCGACGGCGCCGGCAGCACCCTGACCATCGACACCGCCGATCTGGGTGCGCTCGTGGTCGGCGTCTCCGCCAACGGTGTCGACACCGCCGATGGCACCGTCAACGTTACCAACGGCGCTGTCGTTAACATCACCGGTACCGGGTTCAACTCCGGCATCAACGTCGCGCGCGGCGGCAACAGCACGGGACTGGTTCGGGTGGCCGGCGCTGGCTCGGCCGTCAACGTCGTCGGTCCCCAGGGCATTGTTGGCGTTGCGGTGGACTTCGGCGGCGAAGTGGGCGACGGCACCGGCACCTTCCAGGTCGTCGATTCTGCCGTGGTCGACGTTCGCGGACTCACGCCGGGGAACGGGTTCTTCAGCGTCGGCCAGGGTACCGGTACCGGACTGCTCGAGGTCAACACCGGCGGGATCGTGACCGTGGACGGAGCCATGCCGATCTCGGTAGCTACGGCCAGCAACAGCTCAGCTACCGGCACGGTCAACATCGGCAGCGGCGGCATCATCAACGCGCGGCAGGTATTCGTCGGCGACCGTGGCGGCATCACCGTTGACGGCGCCGGGTCGCAGTACAACATCGGCGACGAGCTGCTGATCAACCAGGGCAGCGGCGGCAGCGCGAGCCTGGCTGTCACCAACGGCGCCAGCCTGACGATCGGCGGTGGTACCGAGTCCGGGCTGTCCGGCAGCGGGCTGCGCGTGGGCCAGGGTGCCGGTACCGGCACCGCGCTCATCGACAACGCAACCGTTGTGATCGATCGCAATGTGGACGACGGCGAGGTCGTGCTCTCCGTAGGTCGTTCCGGCAACGGCAACCTGACCATTCAGAACGGCGCCACGGTCACCCTGCAGGACGCGTCTGGCGTCCTCGGCGCCCGTGGCGACGGCGTTATCGTTGGCGAAGCCAGCCCCGGCTTCGCCGCAAACGGCCAACTGACGGTACAGGGCAGCGGCAGCGTGCTCACGGTCGATACGGCCGATTCCGGCTATCTGACCGCCGGCGTGTCCGCCAACGGTGTCGACTCGGCGATCGGCGTGATCAACATTCTCGATGGTGCAGTCGTCAACGTTACCGGAACCGGCGCTAACTCGGGCATCAACCTCGCCCGAGGCGGCAACTCGCAGGGCACCCTCAACCTGGACGGCCTGGGCTCCACGCTCAACGTGCAGGGCGTTCAGGGCTTCGTGGCGATCGGGCTCGACTTCTTCGGCGAGATCGGCGACGGCGACGGACTGTTGAACGTGACCGATCAGGCGGAGCTCAACATCAGCGGCCTGACCCCGGGCCAGGGCTTCCTGCAGGTTGGCCTGGGGACCGGCAACGGCGTCGTCGAAGTGAACACCGGCGGAGTGATCACTGTCGACGGGCAGGTGCTGATCTCCGCAGCGTCGGAGCGCAACAGCTCACAGACCGGCCGGGTCACGATCAACGACACCGGCGTGCTCAATGCCGAGGCGATTGGTGTCGGCAACCGCGGGGTGCTCGAGGGTACCGGCACCATCAATGCCGACCGCCTGTTCGTCTTCAGCGGCGGCACGGTCAATCTGGATTCGCTGGATGTGTTTTCCGAAGTGTCGATCCAGGGTGGCGCCTACAACTCGGGCAGCACCTTCGACCTGGGCGTTGGCGGCGATCAGAGCCTCCTGATTTCGGAAGGTGGCCAGTTCAGTGCCATTGGTGACAGCCAGTTCGGCGCGGCCGGCAACGCCAGTTCGCTGACGCTGAGCGATGCCGGCACTCTCTTCGATATCACCGGCGCCGCTACCGTCAACACCAACATCGCCGCGAACAGCGGCGCCGTCTTTCAGGCCCCCGGGGGCATCAACGTTGGCGCTGGCGGCATCCTGAGCGGCGACGGCGGCACGTTTGTTGCGCCTACCGTGAACATCAATGCCGGCGGTACGCTCGGCTCGGGGAACTCGCCCGGCATCCTGAACGTGACCGGCAACCTGGCGTTGAACGGCGGTGACCTGCTGTTTGAGATCGCGGGCAACGCACCGGGCGAGTTTGATGTGCTGAACGTCGATGGCGACGTAGCGCTGAATGCCGGTACCGTCAGCGTCAGCATCCTTGATGGCTACAACCCCGCCGGCCAGAGCTTCGACGTGCTGACGGCAACGGGGACCTACACTCAGGACCCCGGTGTCAGCTTCGTCAGCCTGGGTGCGGGCCCGGACTTCGAGTACAGCACACGTACCGTTGGCGGGACGACTGTTGGCGCCGTCACCTTCCTGGCGTTCGACATCGGTGGGCTGCCGACCCTGTCCACCAACCAGCGCGCGCTGGCGCTGCATCTCGATGAGCTGTGCCCACGGGTCGAAGGCCTAGCGGATCCCACCGTCGGCCAGCTGGACCTGGATCTGCGCTGCGGCGGCATCCGCAACGGTTCAACGACCGAAGCCCAGGTGGCGACGGCCCTGGACGCCATCTCGCCGGACGAAGTCTTCGGCACCTTCCAGCGGCTGCTGAACTTCACCACCATCCAGCACGGTAACCTGACCCGACGGTTGAACGGCCTGCGCAGCGGCGCCACTCGGGTCGACCTGCGCAACTTCAACGTCGAAACCGAAGACGTCAGCATCTCCGGGGACGAGCTGCAGGCGGCCGTTGAAGAGCTGCTCGGGGAAGAGCTGGACCGTTGGGGCTTCTTCAGCGACGGCCGATTCAACTTCGGCGATCGGGATGGCTCCAGCACCGTGCCCGGCTTCGACTTCGACACCGTCAGCCTGACGCTGGGCACGGACTACCGCGTCCGGGAGAACTTCGTCCTCGGCGCCGCGCTGGGCTACAACCAGGTCAACGCGGACTTCGACGCCGGCGGCGGCGTAGACGTCAACAGCCTCACCCTGTCGTTCCTCGGCACCTACTTCCGGGGCTCGAGCTTTTACGTCGACGCGCTCGCCAGCTTCGGCTGGAGCAACGTCGATACGACCCGTCAGATCCGTTACACGGATGCGCTCGGCGATATCAGCCGCAGCGCCCGCGGCAGCACCGACAGCAACCAGTTCACTGCCGGGCTCGGTACCGGCTACGACTTCAGCAAAGGTCGCTGGGTCTTTGGCCCGCACCTCGGCATCAACTACGCGGACATCACAGTTGATGCATATCAGGAAGAAGGGGCAACAGGCTTGAACCTGGCACTGCCGGAGGCTGGCGTGCGTTCGCTGACGGCCAACGCGGGACTGCACCTGTCCTTCACCACCACGCCCTCCTGGGGTGTTCTGGTGCCCTACGCGCGGCTCGACTACGTACGCGAGTTCCAGGACGACGCAGACAATGCGCGGGTGCGGTTCGCCAATGATCCGTTCACCTCCGGTACGGACGCCACCACCCCATTCCGCGTGACCACCGAGGGTGCCGACGATGCCTACTTCATCTGGTCCGTGGGCGCGCACGCGCAGTTCATCCGGGGTCTGGCGGCATTTGCCGACTACCGCAGCGTGGAAGGCCTGGAAGACATGGACCTCGGGGAAATCACCGTGGGGCTGCGCTACGAGACGAAGTTCTAGGGCGCAGCCTGTCCACAGGGCCGGCGTCACCCAGCGCAACAACTTCATCAGCTTCCTGCGCAGCTGAGGTCAGCCCCAGCGCTGCTGCCCCATCCGGGGCGGCAGTCTCGCTGACAGCCCCCGGCCTTCCGAACGAGCAAGGCTCACGGACCCTACTCCCGACCGCCGCGAAAGCTCATCGCTTTCAGGCCGTGTTTCCTGAGCAGCGACTGCACATGGGAACGATTCATCTCCAGCTTGCGCGCCAGATCCACCACCCGGCCCGCGGTTGCACGCAGTCCCGCCTCCAGGTATCGGCGCTCGGCAGCGTCGCTCGCCATGCGCTTGACCTCGGCCAGGGAGGCATCGGCCGGCACGTCCGTAGCAAGTACCGGATCGCTGGCAACCGCTTCGCGCAGCCGCTGCGGCAGGTGCTCAACGGTGGCGATCCGATCCGCCAGGCAGCTCAGGCGATAGATCAGGTTCTTCAGTTCCCGGATATTGCCCGGGTAGCCGTAGCTCTCCAGTAGCTCGCGCACCTCGGCAGCCAGCTCGATGCTCGGCCGTTCCAGCTCCTGAGCGGCTTCGGTCAGAAAGTAATCGCAGAGCAGCGGAATTTCATCACGTCGCTCGCGCAGCGGCGGCAGCGAGGCGTGGATCACGCTGAGCCGGTAGTACAGGTCTTCGCGAAACTCGCCGTCCTTTGCCATCTGCTCGAGATCCCGGTTGGTCGCCGCCACAACCCGCGCGTCGACCTTGATCGGCTTATCCGAGCCCACCCGCTGAATCTCGCCGACCTGCAGCACCCGCAGCAGCTTGACCTGCCCCTGCATGGGCAGCTCACCGACCTCATCCAGAAAGATCGTGCCGCCGTCCGCCGACTCAAAATAGCCCTTGCGATCGGCGGACGCCCCGGTGAAGGCGCCCTTCTTGTGGCCGAACAGCTCGGACTCGATCAGGTTTTCCGGTATGGCTCCGCAGTTCACCGACACGAAGGGTTCGTCCGCCCGCTTGCTGTTGCCGTGCACGACCCGGGCGAACAGCTCCTTGCCGGTACCACTCTCGCCGTCAATCAGCATCGGCAACCGCGTGGGCGCCGCCCGGCGCACCAGCTCGAGCGCATCCAGAATGCCCGGGCTCTCGCCGAGCACGCCCTCGAAGCCGAGATCGGCTGCGGGCGACACTGGCGGCTCGACCGGCGTCACCTCGGCACCGCGCAGCCGCTCCAGGCTCTCGACATGCTTGGTGCTGGTGAAGGACATGACCGATGCGCGCAGGTTGCTCACATCGTCGAGCAGCCGCTCGATTTCCGGCCGGCCGAGCTGCTGCGCCAGGCGCAGCTTCGTGCGCAGCACCTCGATCTTTTCGACCAGGCGGCCGGAGTCCGCTGGGACTTCGGGCTCGAACGTCAGATCCTTCATGCGGCGTCGCTCATCTGCTTGCTCACCAGCTGGTAGTACATGCCCCGGTTGTTCAGCAGCTCGTCATGGGTGCCGACCTCCGCCACCGTGCCGTTGTGCAGAACCACGATGCGGTCCGCGCGCAGGATAGTGCTGAACCGGTGGGCAATGACCAGGGCGGTACGCCCGTTCAGCATGCCGTCCATCGCATTGAGAATGTTGCTTTCCGACTCCGTATCAAGGGCGGAGGTGGCCTCGTCGAACACGAGGATGCGCGGTGAGCGGTAGAGCGCGCGGGCGATACAAAGGCGTTGGATCTGGCCGCCCGAGAGCCCGACTCCCCGTTCCCCGACGCGATGCTCATAGCCCATGGGAAGCGCGGTGACGAAGCTGTGCGCGTCGGCCAGCCGGGCTGCCTCGATCATGCGCAGCCGGTCCGGTTCATCGTCACCGACCGTAATGTTCTCGGCGACGGTGCCCTGGAACAACAGGTTGCTCTGCATGACGTAGCCGATCTGCGCGCGATAGCGGTTCAGCTCGATGTCCTCGAGATCGTAGCCGTCGATGAGCACCTTACCGTCCGTCGGGGCATGAAAGCCGACCAGCAGCTTCGCCAGCGTCGACTTGCCGGAGCCGCTCGGGCCCACTACAGCCACCATCTCGCCGGGGCTGATCTCGAAGCTGACGTCGCGCAGCACCAGCGGCCCCGCTGGTTCCGTGTAGCGAAAACTCACGTTCTGGAAGCGGACCGCCCCTTCGAGCTCGGGAATGACGATCTTCGAGCCCATGTCCTCGGCCGTCTGCTCCGGTTCCAGATCCAGCACGTCCGACAGCCGCTCGATGGCAACGCCGGCCGCATGGAGCTCGTCCCATAGTCCAACGAGGCCGAGCAGCGGCGTCATGACCGACGCAGAGAGCATGTTGAAAGCGATCAGCTGTCCGATGCTGAGCTCCTGGCTGATCACCATGCTGGCGCCGACAAAGAGCACGGCCGAGGTCGCAATGACGTTCAGCAGCTGGCTCGCCACATCGAACTTCAGACGGAACCCTTCGGCTCGGTACTGCACGTTCAGCGCGTTGACGTAGCGCTTTTCCCACTTCAGCCGGGCCTGCCGCTCGATGCCCATACCCTTGACAGATTCGGCTGCGTTGATGGTTTCCATCAGCACGCCCTCGGCGTCGGTGGTAGCTTCGAAGGTCTGCCGGCCGTAGTCCTTCATTCGCGGCGTGACCAGCACCGTCAGCAGGAAGATAGGGACGATGAGCGCCAGCAGCAGTAACGTCAGCTGCGCGCTGTACATGAACAGCACGACCAGATAGATGAAGGCCATCAGCACGTTCAGCACAGTGCCGATCGTCTGACCGGTCAGAAAGTCGCGGATCGTGGCGTTCTCATGGAAGCGCGCCACCACGTCGCCAGCCCGGCGGTTCGCGAAGAACGCGACCGGCAACGCCAGCGTGTGCTGAAAGAAGCGCGACATCATGGCGAAGTCCAGGCCACGAACCATGTAGTTGGCCAGGTAACCGCGCGTCAGCGTGGTCAGCTGCGCGAAAGCCTGCGCGAGCACCAGCGCAATGATCAGATAAAGCAGCAGGTCCTGGCTATCGTGCACGATGACCCGGTCGAACACGTTCTGGGTGATGACCGGCGGTGCCAGGTTCAACAGCTGCACCACGAGCGCGGCCAGAAACATGTGCCCGATCGTACGGGTATGGGGTTTCAGGTAGCGGGTAAACCGCAACCAGGGCGATCGCCCGCTGCCGGTCGCCGCCTTGATGTCCGCCGGCGTCAGCAGCAGGCAGGAACCGGTCCAGCCGCGTTCGAACTCCTCGACGGTCAACTTCCGAAATCCAGGTCCCGGATCGGCGACCCAGACGTGCTCATCGGACAGCCCGTAGACCACCACGAAGTGGTAACCCTCCCAGTGCGCAATGAACGGCAGCTCGAAGCTCTTGAGCGCGCTCAGGCTCGCCTGGACGCCGCGGGTGGTGAACCCCAGCGATTCGGCCGCGTGCGCGATGTTGTCGAGGGAGGAGCCATCGATGCCAACGCCCACCAGCTCACGCACGCGCCCGAGCGTCAGCGACAGACCATGATGCCGGCAGATCATCGTCAGGCAGGCCGCCCCGCAATCCATTTCTTCAGCTTGGGGAACGAGCGGAAAGCGCTTCAGCACCCGCCGGCCCGGGCCGGAACGACTCTTGAGGTCCAGCCGCAGCAGCGGCTCCTGCGCAAGCTCCCGGACCTTCTGCTGCCGCGAAAACTCCCGGTCCAGGGCCGTGATGCGGTCTTCGAAGGTCGACTTGAGCGTTGGATTCTGTTCCAGGATGGCCCGGACCGTACGTTGTGGGACCACCAGCAGCACAACTCGGCTCTCGGCTTCGGCCCGCACCGGGCTGGGCTGATTCATCAGGCAGCCGCGCTCGCCAAAGAGGTTACCCTGCTCAACCAGCCCTAGATCGTAGGACTGGCCGCTGTCTTCACGGGTCAGCCGGACCCGCCCGCTGCGGACCACGTACAGACGTCGGTCCTCGCTCGCCTCCTGCTCGATGATCCGCTCGCCAGCCGGCACGGCTTTGATACCCACCGTCGCTACCAGCTCGCGAAGATCATCGGGCGCAATCTTGCCGCCAAGGTCGAAAAGCTGGCCCATCATGCCGCCGGTCGCCCGAATGGCGGCGTAGGTGGCCATGAACTCCTCGGCCTGACCGTTCCCCTTAAGAACAGCAGCAAAGGCACGCCGCGGGACGAAGATCAGTTCGGTCCGGCTCGAGGAGCGCAGCGAAAACTCGTGCTGTACCTCGCGCAGGGCCGCCAGCTCACCGATCACCTCACCCTGCTTTCGAATCCCGACGCTGCGCTCCTGATCGCCGAGCACCTCGAACAGGCGTACCCGCCCGCTGCGCACGATGTAGATGCCCTCCGCAGGCGCACCCGCATCGACGATACGCTCCCCCATCTCGTAGCTCATGAGCTGAGCGCTCGCCGCGAGCCGGGCCCGTTCGTCGTCGGTCAGCGCAGATAGAAATTCAGTGGGCGGCAGGCTCTCCATGGACGGCTAAACCTCCACACCAATGTCGCGCGCGGCCGTCTGGAACCACTCGTTGGACAGGCGCTGCCGGATCTGGCCCCGGGTTTCCTCATCAAGCGTTGCCTTCTGGCGCGCGAACACCGAGAAGATCTCGAAGTTACCGTCATCCAGTACAATGGGGCCGAGCACGTCATTCACGCTGGCGGCAAACACCTTGGTTTCCAGGTCGTCTGCGAGGGTGCCGCGGTAGACCTTGCCGATCAGCCCACCGCTCGCGCCCGTTTCGATCAGCGACACCTCTTGCGCCATGCCCTGAAACGTTTCGGCACCTTCCTGAATCAGCGCGATCACTTCCCGTGCCTGGTCCTCGCTGCCCACCACGATGTGGCCGATCTCGACCGACTCGTAGTCGAGCCTGTGGCTCTGAAAATGCGCCTCGATCGCCGCTTCGCTGACCACCTCGTCCAGCAGCTTCGAAGCCAGGAGACCGTCTTCGATGAACGCTTCGTAGTCTTCGAGCGTAGCCCCCGCCGCGTCCAGAAACCGGTTGGCATCAGCAACCCGATAGAGTCCGTGGATTCTGCGGTGGTTCTCGACCGCCGTCTGCAGTTCGTCGGTACTCACCTCGAGGCCTCGCTTACGGGCTGCAGCAGCGGTGAGCTGTTCCTGGATGAGATCCCCAACCACATTCGAAAAGCGACCTGAGAGCTTCAGCCAGGTGACCAGCTGATCGCTGTTCAAGGGCTTACCCCCGATCTCTGCTACCTTCATGTTCACTTCCCTATCGATGTCGAGCTGCTGTGGTGGCCAGCGTGCTCAGTTGAAGCGCCGCAGCGGATCGAGCACGAAGTCGATGACCCGCCGCTTGCGGACCACGATCTCAGCCGTTGCGTTCATGCCATAGCGCAGTCCCACCGGACCGTCTTCCGTGTCGATCGCCTCCGCGGCGACCTGAATCTTGCCGTCATAGGCCGGCGAGCGAGCTTCCTTCTCCTGCACCACCGTTGGCGATACGTAGTCCAGGCTGCCTTCAACAAGCCCGTAGTTCTGGTACGGGAAAGCGTTGAACTTGATCTTGACCGGCTGCCCAACGGACACGAAGCCCCGATCTTTCTCGTCGATCCGGACGCGCAGGATCTTTCGGGAGTCGGCCGGGGCAACGCTCAGCAAAGGTTCCGAAGCACGTATTCTGTCGCCGGGCTGCGACAGCGGGAGCTGCGTGACGACGCCCGAGATGGGCGAGTAGATCTTGAGAAAGTTGTTCTCGTCGAAGTTCTCGAAGCTGAGCTCCTGCGCGGACTGGGCAGCCGTCGTCGCCCTGCGGTAACGCAGCTCGACCCGCGCCTCCTCCCGCTCGATCTTGGCCAGCTGCGTGTCCAGCTCGATCTTCGCTTCTGCCAGCTGCTGTGCAGCGGTCGCCAGCTTCTCGTCGGCCTGGGTGAGCGTGTTGTTCAGCTCGTACTCGAGCGCAGACAGCTGCGCCTCGGCCGTTCGGGTCTGATCCTGCGCATCGAGAAAGGCGTTGCGTTTCTGCTCGACCTGCGCCCTCGAGATACCGCCACCACCCGCGGTCTGGAACAGACGCTCGTACTGTTCCAGATCATCGCTGGCGTTACTTTCCGAGCGCCTGGCCCGCTCCACGGCCGACTGCGCTTCGACCAGCCGCGCCCGCTGCGCTTCGGCCAGCCGGAACATGCCATCAGCCAGACGTTTCTCGTAGTCCTGCGACAGGAAGTCGTAGCGCTGCTGCAGCGCCTGCGCGCGCTGCTTAAGGAGCGCGCGCTGCGCCGGGAAGCCACGGTACTCGAGCTCGGCTTCCGCCAGCTGCAGCTTGGCCTCGGCCAGCTTGCCCGCCGCATCAATCGCACCCCGCGCCCGGATCCGGGCAACGATGTCCCCTGCCTGTACCGGCGAACCGACGCTGGCATAGATCTCGATGAGCTCGCCGTCGATCGGGGCATACACGCGCCGGAGGTCGTCCTCTGGTACCAGCGTTCCCGTGGCAGAGATCACAACGTCGATTTTTGCAAAGTAAGCCCAGACCACCGCGGCCACCAGCAGCAGGGCAACCAACAGGTTGACCGAGCGGATCAGCAGCGAGGGTTCACCCAGGAGCAGCTCCAGGCCCTCCGAAGCGTGGTTGCTGAGCAGGCTGTTTGCTTCGCTCATGATCGCCACTCCGCGCTCGGCAGAAGGTCGAGCTTTTCCTGCACCAGCCCTTCGCCGAGCACATAGCGCAGATCCGCGAGCGCGCTGCGCTGGCGAAGCACCTCCTGTACGGCTTCATCACGCTGTTGCGCGAGGGTAGCCGGTACGTCGGCTTCGAGGATCTGATAGAGGCGATGGGCACGGTGCAACAGGCGCACGCTGTCGGTGAGCTGACCGGCCAGCTCGCGATAGGTCTGCGACACTTCGCTCTCCAGCCGCAGGCCGCCGCCGATGCCCTGGAAGCGCTCCTTGTAGCTCGACCACAGATCGGCCCCTTCGGTCGCGAGCTGCGCCGCGTTGGCCACGGCGCGATCGCGCTGATTGGTGAAGTCATCGGCCAGTGCCTGGTGCATGAACGCATCTGCGCTCGCATCCAGACGCACGTAGAAGTCGATCACCGCATCCGGGTAACCGCTGCTGCCGACCAGCGCCAGCAGCTCGACAAAGCCCTGCTCAAGGTTGGCGTAGCGGTTGCGTCGGCGATCCAGCACCGCGCTCCAGGGGTTCTGGCTCTGCGCGGCGAGTGCTTCGAGCGCCGGCTGCAGCTTGCCCTCACGCCAGAGCAACTTGGCGCGCCCAAGCTGCTGTTGCACATCGAGCGCCTGCCGGCGCTCCACCGCGAGCGCACTCACGGACTTGCCGAAGTAGGCGGTCGCAAAGGACGGGTTCTCGGTCTCTGCCAGAAAGCGCGCGAGGTCCCGATCGTTTCGCGCCGCACCAACCGAAGCCAGCTGCGAAAGATCCGCGCCAAACGCATCCAGATCCTTGAGCTCGGGATGGTCTGCTGCAAATTCAGCAACGCGAGCTCGGGCGGCTTCAAACTGTGACTGCGCAATCAGCTCAGCGATCTGTGCCTGCAGCTGTGCCACGGCTTTCAGCTGATCCGTCCCCTCCCCCTGGATTGCGCGGATGCTGCTCATGGCACGGGTGTGCACCGGGGCAAGGTCGGCATAGGCATCGGTGTGGCGGGCCAGCAGACGGGTGTAGTTGTCTGCGTTGGAACGCCATTCGGCGGCCAGGTCCTGCAGCCGTCTGTTGCTCGCGCCGACACTGACCGTCACGGCGCCATCCGTCCGCTTCAGGAAGGCATCGAGCTCCGCCATCCAGCGCAGCAACGCCGTGGTCCGGGTATCGGCCATGCTCGGTGCTCGCTGCACGCGCGCTTCCAGATACTCGAGCGCGAGGGCAGGCTCATTGGTCTGCATACGCTCGATCCAGCCGGGCAGCACCGCGGCTTCGAACGCGGTTTCGACCAGGCGCGCTGCCTCGGCCGCATCCGGATACTCGTTCAGGTAGCCCGCGGCAATAGCTAATGCCTCCTGCGGCTGCTCCCGATCCAGCAGCGTCCGGGCATCCTGCAGCCGCGTATCGCGCGTGTAGGCCAGCACCCCGAGCCCAAGCAGCAGCGCCGGCACCAGCACCAGCACGCCGAGCTGCCGCGCCCAGAGCAGCGGCCATTGTTGCCAGCGCACCCGCGCGGCAGAGCGCAGCGCGTCCAGGCGAGATGCCGCTGAGTCCGCGACTTGCGCCGCCGCATTCAGCTCCGGGTTGGTCGCCACCACCTCGGCAGCGTCGTCCTCTACCGCGTTGTCGCAGTACACATCCAGGTAAGACCCGGCCGAGGAAATCATGACGGTACCCTGGGGCAGCGGACTGTCCTTCGCCGGTTCAGCGGCAACCTGTTCGGAGATCGCCACCTGAAAAGTGAAGCTCCGATGACCAAAGCGGATCTCGTCGCCGTTGCCGAGCGGTACCGGCAGGTCTTTCAGAGGCTCGCCGTTGTGTCGGGTACCGTTGGTGCTGCCGAGATCCTCCAGCAGCAGCTGGTCCTCGCTCTGGTACACATGGGCGTGGCGACGGGACAGGAAGCTCACTGGATCAGGAAATGCCGTCTGGTAGCTTGCAAAGTGGCCGTCGCTGCTCGAAACCAGAAAGGGAAACTCCGTGACGGCGATCGGCGCGGCCGGGCCCTGATCCGATAGCGGGGTCAACAGCAGCTGCAGCGTTGGCATCCGTTCGGTCATCAGCCGGGTCGCTTGCAGCACCGCTGCAGGCATCGGCTCGACACGAAACTCGAGCCGGGTGCCAAACTGCAGCAGGTCACCCGCGCTGAGCGCAACTGGCGCCGCACCAACCGGCGAACCGTTCCGCAGCGTGGCTCCGGACGCGCTCAGGTCCAGCAGCTGCGGGGTGCCGTTCTCCTGGATGATCCGCGCATGGCGGTCTTCGAGCCCGGCGAGGTAATCGACGCCGAAGCGAGCCAGCTGCGGCTCTGCGCGACCGATCAGCGTCAGTGCCGCGTACAGCGCAACGGGTTCAGCCTGTTCGTCGAAGGTCGGTTGCAGAACGAGCATCGTCGAAGCCATCAAAGTGTCGCCTCTGCAACCAGATCGTCGTCCCAGCCGCCACCGAGCGCTTTGTACAGCGTGACCGTGTCGCTGAGGAGGTTCTGGTGAACCTCCAACAGCGACTGATCAACAGCGAGCAGGCGTCGTTGTGATTCGAGCACTTCCAGCTGATTGACCAGCCCGAGCTGCAGCTGGGTCTGAGTCTGCGCCGCCACCTGCCGTAGCTTTGCAAGTTCCGTTTCGATCGCCGCCCGCTGCCGGCGACGGTTGTCGATGTTCAACAATGCGCTCTCAACTTCCTGAAAGGCAGAGAGCACGGCCCGCCGGTACTCGGCTTCGCGCGTCTGTGCGCTCGCGGACGACGTCTTGAGCCGTGCGCGCACGTTAGGATCAAAGATGGGAATTTGCACCGAGGGACCAACGCCGAAGGTGAGCGACTTGACGAAGCTCGACAACGTGGCGCTGGCCAGATCGCTGCCGCCGTTCGTTCGGCCCGTAAGCCGAATGCTCGGCAGACGCGCCAGCTTGGCCTCGCCGACCAGCTTGTGGGCTTCGAGCACCCGGTACTCCGCCGCAACGATGTCCGGCCTTCGGATCAACAGGTCAGACGGCAACCCACCGGGAATCGGCAGCTCAGAGACCGTCGCGGTCAGCGCCGCCGGAGGCACGCTCAGTTCCTCGGCCGGCACGCCGAGCAGGGTTGCCAGCGCAAGCTCCGCCAGCGAACGCTGCCGCGCCAGCTCGATCAGCCCCCGCTCGATACCGGTCACTTCCGCCTCCTGACGCAGCACCTGGGTATTGCTGACCAATCCTTCCCGGTACTGGTTTCGGTAGATGACCAGCGCCGCCTGCGCCGCTTCGAGCGACCGATTCTGAATCTGCGCCTGCTCGTCCAGCTGGCGCAGCAGAAAATAGGACGTGGCGACCTGGCTCACCGTACTCAGATAAGCTGCCCGCCAGTCGGCTTCGCTGGCCCGGTACGCGGCACGGCGGGCGCTGACGCCCTGCTTGAGCTTGCCCCAGGTATCGAGCTCCCAGCTCAGCTGCGTGTTCGCCGCGTAGTTTTCGGTGGTATCGAACTTGCCGGTAAAGGGGTTTCGGGCCCCATCCGCGCTGACATTTGCCCCTGCCGTCAGCGACGGTAGCCGGCTGGCGTTCACCTGACCGATCGCGGCCCGTGCTTCTTCAATCCGAGCGACGCTGATCGCAAGGTCCAGATTGCCGCGCAGGCTGCGATCGATCAGCTGATTCAGGTAGGGATCGTTGAAGCCGGTCCACCAGTCCGGAACGATGGTCCCTTCCGGAGAAATCGGCGCGCTGTCAGCACTGCCGAAGGTGCTCGGCACGGACACCTCGGGCCGTTCGTAAGCATCGGTGCCGACAGCCCCACACCCCACCAGAGCGGCGAGTAACCCTGCGCTCAGACCGCGCGCGAAGGCCCGCTTGATGGCCAATCGCGGCCTGTCGTTCATGCTCCAAGTCCTCGGCTTGCACTGCACACCCGGATATAGGCGCAAAGCAGCGCTGTGGAGGGTCACGCAGGAAAACCCTGGCCAGTGAAAGGAATCCAGCACCGTCTGTCCCATTTGCCGGCCGCACGAGACAGGTCGACCGGTGTACGTCCCCTGCACCGGTGCACGTGCCGCGAGCTGACCTCAAGTGTTTGCTGCAGTTACCCTTGCAGCTTAGACAACCGCCCTGGTTGCAAACGCAGGTAACTTTCTTCACCAGTATGCGCGCCGCCGCAGCGGCAATTTGGTGGAAGTTGTCCGCCGTTCTTTCGGGAAATGTTGGGAAGCAAGCGGCATTTCCAGGGTCAGCCGGCGCGCATCCCAACCCGGGGCCAACCGCAACCCCGCACCAGGCGGGCGTTTCAGGCGGATCGGCCAACACGCGGACGGTGTGGCACCGGAATTGCTTTCTATTTGGTAGCACAACGAACGGGAGCCGCAATGCGCGCTTGGGCATTGCGAAGACACCAGTACCGAACGAGGACTAACGCCAATGGCACGCATCGAGTGGAACGACATCGAGCAGAACCAGACCATGGACGACGAGGCGATGACTCAGGCGCGCGGCGGCTGGTTCTTCTACTACAACACTTTCAACCCGTACATGAATCCCTACGGGTGGGGCATGCAGAACAGCTGGATCAATCGCGGCCGAGCCTTCGATACCCAGCACAACAACTTCATCAGCTTCCTGCGGAGCTGAGGTCTAGCCAACGCTTGCCTTTGTGATCGCCATCACAGGACCGGCAACGCCACGAACGGCGGCCGCAGCTCACCTTTCGGACTCTGCCGCCCGTTCTGCCACCGTTTAGCCAACGCCCGTTCAGCCAACTCCCGTTCAGCACGCGCGTGCGAAGATCATCGCAGCAAATCACCGCCGATCCGTATAGCTTGTCCGGTGCGCTTTGCTTCCGAGACCCTTCATCCGCACGACTGCTGGAGCGCTCCGCATGGCTCACTCAACCGCGACAAAAATCGGCCTGAACGGGACGCCAGCATCCCTGCTCGTCATGATCTGGCTGCTGGCAACCGTTTCCGGCTGCGCGTCGCAAGGACACATGGACAGCGGCTACGGCACTCTCGAGACGACTCGCTCAGCGCCTGCCGAACCGGCACCAATAAAGCCCAGGGGAGATCGCTTGGCCAACATCGCGCTGGCCATGGTCGGAACCCCGTACCTGTTCGGTGGCACAACACCGGGCGGGTTCGACTGCAGCGGCCTCGTCTACTACGCCCACAACCAGCTCGACATCCAGGTCCCGCGAACAACGACCGCGCAACGGGCAGCCGCGCGCCCGGTACAACTTTCGGCCCTGCAACGCGGCGATCTACTGTTCTTTGAAACCAGCTGGAAGGCAGGGCACGTCGGGATCTATATCGGTGACGGGCAGTTCGTACACGCGCCTTCGTCCGGCAGTCGGGTAGCCGTAAGTTCCTATACCGAGGGGTACTTCGCACCGCGATTAGCGGCGGCCGGTCGGTTCCACGAGTAGGACGGATACTCTCTTCGCCTGCGATACCTCTGTGTTTCCTGAAGGGCACCATCGGCCCACCTGCAGAATCGGCGGACTCCAACGCCGCAGCGATCCGGTCTTCTCAAGTTCCCAGCCGACTTCCGACACTTCTCTAAATGTGGTGGGCCAGACACACCATTTTTCAGAACGCAGAGCCACCCATTCGGCCTTCAGGCCCCGCTGACGCCTCCAGAGGCCCGGGAAACCGCGCTTTTCCAACGTTTTTCGTGCGCTTCCGGAACCTGGCACGGTCTCTGCAATATCCCTCCTGCAACCGCGGTAAACACCGCTACCGCAACACGCAGTACCACGAGGAGAACCGATATGACCAAGATCACCTGGAACGAGATCGAGCAGAACGAAACGCTGAGCAGCACCAAGCTTGCAGACGCCAAGGGCGGCTGGTTCTTCTACTACAACGTCTTCAACCCCTACATGAACCCGTTCGGCTTCGGCATGCAGAACAGCTGGATCTCACGCGGCCGCGCCTTCGACACCCAGCACAACAACTTCATCAGCTTCCTGCGCAGCTGAGGTCAGCCCCAGCGCTGCTGCCCCATCCGGGGCAG
>JBCDGJ010000024.1:0-40842 GCA_038757945.1 Pseudomonadota bacterium | reverse complement strand
CGTGATGCTCGACGGCGCAGCAGACTCGCTGGCCTATTTCAGCGCTGCTTTCGGTCCTTACCAGCACCGTCAGTTCCGAATCCTGGAGTTTCCCGGCTATCGCAGCTTTGCGCAGTCGTTCCCGAACACGATTCCCTACTCGGAGGACATCGGCTTCGTGGCCGACCTCAGGGATCCGGCGGACATCGACTACGTCTACTACGTGACCGCGCACGAAGCCGCGCATCAGTGGTGGGCGCACCAGGTAGCCCCGGCCTATACGCAGGGATCGACCTTCATCATCGAAAGCCTGGCGCAGTACTCGGCGCTGATGGTTATGGAGCAGCGCTATGGGGCCGACAAGATGCGGCGCTTTCTGAAGTATGAGCTCGATCGCTACCTGCGCGGGCGCGGGGGCGAAGCCATCGAGGAGTTGCCGCTGAACCGGGTCGAGAACCAGGCCTACATCCACTACCAGAAGGGTGGCATTGCCCTGTACGACCTGAAGATGCTGATTGGCGAAGCGGCGCTGAACCGCGCGTTGCGCGGATTCGTCTCCGCCTTCGGCAGCAAGGATGGGGTGTTTCCGACCTCCACCGATCTGATTGCGGCCCTGCGGGCGGAAGCGCCGGCGGAGGCGCAGGATCGCATCACCGACCTGTTCGAGAAGATCACCATCTATGATCTGAAGCTCGCCGACGTTGCGCTTACGCCGACAGCGGCGGGTTACGAGGTGACCCTGGACATCGAGGCCCACAAGTTCTACGCGGACGGCGAAGGTCGTGAAACCGAGGCGCCGCTGGCGGAAGTGATCACCCTGGGCCTGTTTCCAGAGCCGTCGCAGGCGCGTAGTGCCGAATTGCACCGCAACGACCTTCCGGAGCCGCTGCTGCTGACCGAGCAGCTGATCCGCAGCGGTCGACAGACCGTAACGCTCACCGTTGCCGAGCGCCCGGCACGGGCCGGCGTCGATCCGTATGTTTACCGCATCGATCGCAACCCGGACGACAACCTCAAGCGAGTGCCTTGAATCGGCAACGGAGCCGCCCCGTTGCGCCTGCTCAGCTCCGGTCGAGGGTCCACAGGTTGATCGGCAGCGGCTTGCGCAGGTACAGGCCGCCACCGGCAGGTTCGAACCAGTGGCTCAGACGGCGCCGGTACCAGGCGGCGGGGCGCAGCCGCTGTGCGCGGTCTGTTCGGTTGAAATCGCAGATCTCGCGGTCTTCCGCGGTTACGATGCCGAGCACGGCTGCCGTTTGGGTCAGGCGGGCGAGGTTGCGCAGCGCAGCGGCGCAGTCATCGTCGCTGAGATAACTGAGCACGTCGACGCAGACCACGAGATCGTGTGACCCCGGGTCGCAGTCGACGACGGAGCCCGGTTGCCAGCCGTAGCGCTCGCACAGGTAGTCGCTGTATTCAACGCCGGTCAGCTTGGCCCGCGGGTACTCGCGGCCGAGCGCGCGCAGCAGGCGCCCGAGGCCGCAGCCGAGATCGAGTACGGAGCGAACCGGGAGCTCCAGGTGTTTCAGGTAGCCGCTGATGAAGGCAGCATGGCGGCGCGCGCTGGCCGGGGTCCCGGCCCGGGTTGCCTGATCTTCGTAGAAGCGCCGGTAGTAGGCGGCGTCGAAACGGGTACGCATCCCCGGCCTGTCTCTGGCGCTGGAGGTCGTATTGAACCATGGGCGCAGGGTTTGTGTACCGCGGCGGCCTGGGCTCATAGCGGCATGCCGCACAGGGTTGCAGCGCGGGCGCTGAAGCGCGTCGGCCCAGTTCGATAGGCGATAGGCGATAGGCGAGAGGCGAGAGGCGAGCAGCGACAGGTGATGAAGATGGGTGTACGAGAAGGTCTGTACGAGACGTGATAGACGAGCTGCAGAAGACGCTTCAGGAACAGGCTGCTGCCGTTCGACAGGGGGACGTCACCGCGACCGATCTTGTCGAACGGGCGTTGCGCCGCATACAGCTCATGGAGCCCGCGCTGCACGCCTATGCACGGATCAACGCAACGGCCGCGCTGGCGCGCGCCCGTCAGCTCGATATCGACCGCGATGCAGCGTCCCACCGGCAGCTGCTGTACGGGGTGCCGCTGGCGATCAAGGATCTCTTCTTCGAAGCCGGAGAGCCCTGCGCTGCGGGGACCCGGGTGCTGCGCCGCTTCCGGCCGACCTACACCGCAACGGTCGTGAACCGCCTGCTGGCCGCCGGGGCGGTGATCATCGGACGTACGCAGCTCACGGAAGGCGCCTACGGGGCGCATCACCCGGACTACCTGGCACCGGTCAACCCGTGGCATCCGGACTACTGGAGCGGCGTCTCGTCGTCGGGTTCGGGTGTTACCGTCGCGGCCGGTGCGGTGGCAGCGGCGCTTGGCACGGACACCGGCGGCAGCATCCGCTTTCCCGCAGCTGCCAATGGGCTGGTCGGGCTGAAACCAACCTTTGGTCGCGTATCGACCTTCGGCTCCATTCCTCTTGCTGCAACGCTGGATCACGTCGGACCGCTGTGCCGCACGGTGGATGATGCCGCTACGCTGCTTACAGCGATTGCCGGCTACGACCCTCGGGATCCGCGCAGCCGACGGCTACCGGCCCTCGCCGAGCCGGAGCTGCGAGCACCGCTGCGCTTTGGCGTGGACTGGCGCTACTGCGAAACCGGCGTCGAGGACGATGTGATTGCCGGCGTGCGGCTGGCCACGGATGTTCTGCGCGGCGCCGGGCACCGGCTCGTCGACCGACCGATGCCGGGGGTCACGGATGCGCTGATCGCAGGGTGGGGGCAGAGCTGCGGGTTTGAAACGGAGCTCGTCTACCGGCACAGCTACGCGACGCGACCGGAAGAGTTCGGACCGGCGCTGTCGAGCCTGATCGAGCTGGGGCGGCTCACCGGCTACCGGGATTACGCGCTGCTGGCTGGGGCCCGTCAGCAGTTTATCGTTGAGCTCGATCGGATCTTTGAGTCGGTTGATCTGCTGGTGATGCCCAACATGCCTGTCGTCGGTGCCCTGGAAACCGCGATGCAGACCGCGCCGGATCCGCGGCAGGCGAGCTTCATCACCTTTACTGCCCCGTTTAACTACTCCGGGCACCCGACGCTCACCCTGCCCATCGACCGATATACGGTGGACTGGCGCCGCGACATCCAGCTGCCGCGGTCCGTGCAGCTGATCGCTCCGAAGGGCGCCGAAGGGCTCCTGCTGGCTGTGGGCCGGACGCTTGAACGCGAGTTCGCCTTCGAGCACGGGGCGCTGCGCGTCGTCGGTTAGCGTGCCGTTGCAAGCGTCTCGTTGGCTCGCCGTTGCGTCCAAAGTTGCTTCAGCGTTGTGGGAGGGGGCCGTTGGCCCCCTGCGGGTTGCCCGTACCGGGCGGGTCGACGGGTTGCGCCCGGTACGGTGCCGCGGCGGCTACCAGCGATGCCGGCCGCGCTGCTGCATCGCTTCTTCCAGCCGGGTCAGCTGGTCCGCGGTCAGCTGCGGTTCGAACTGCTCGTAGGCGGCTTTGACGGCGTTCAGCGAATCGGCGCTGATCTGCAGAAAGGCCTGCATGGTGGTCAGCCGGTCGCTCACGGCGACGCTCTCGAGGCTCGGGCATAGCGTTTGCGCTTCGGTTGCCCAGCCGCGCAGCGCGCTCAGCACCGGCTCCAGCGCGTCGCGCTGCTCGGCGTTCAGGTCGAGAAACGCGCTGGCGAATGCGCCGGCGTACTTCACGTGTTCCGGATCCATCCGCTCGCAGCGTTCCCTGGCGGAGCCGTGCTGGCGGCCGGGGCCGCGGAAGCGGGCGAACTGCGGTTCCGCGTCTCCCCACGGTGCCGCTGCCAGGGCGCTCGGTACCAGGCTGCTGCCGACGACGCTGCCGAGACTCCCGAGGATGCCGATGGTGAGCACGGTACCGATGACGATCTTCGTAGTTTTCATGGGTGCGGGTCCTTGTCTGCTCTCTGCTTGGGGACCTTCAAGCTAGCGCTGCCCGGGATGCGTCGGGTCTCCGTCCGCTTACGCTCTGTAACAGTGTGTAACAGCGGTCGCGCCGGCAACGGATCGTTACGTTCTGCCCGCTCTACGAAGATCACATCGGGCCGGAGCCCGCTCGAGCCGCCCTATACTGGCGGCATGTATTCACCACCACGCTGCCGGGGCGGCCGATGACCGATAGCGCCACCAGGCCCACACGCATCCTGATCGTCGACGACGACCAGGAGATCCGTGCGCTTGTTGCTGACTACCTGTCGAAGCACGGGCTGGATGCCGTGACCGTTGGTGACGGCACGGCCATGCGCAGTGCGCTGCGCGCTGGCGCCTTCGACTTGATCCTGCTCGACATCATGTTGCCGGGCACCGATGGGTTGACGCTCTGCCGTGAGGTCCGCGAGCTGAGCCGCCAGCCGATCATCCTGCTGACGGCTCTGGCTGAGGAAAGCGACCGGGTCCTCGGCCTGGAAATGGGTGCAGACGACTACGTCGTCAAGCCGTTCAGCAACCGGGAGCTGCTGGCCCGGATCCGCGCCGTGCTGCGCCGGACGACCGATCAGCTGCCGGTGCATCAGCATCAGGAGGACGAGCTGTTCCGCTTCCACGGCTGGCAGCTGACGCCGAGCCGCCGTGAGCTGCGGAACGCTGATGGGGCGCTGGTATCGCTGACCGCTGGCGAATACGACCTGTTGCTGGTGCTGGTCCGGCACCCTGGTCGCGTGCTCGATCGGGATCAGCTGCTCGAGCAGACCCGGGGGCGCAAGGCGCAGGCATTCGATCGTGCCATCGACGTGCAGCTCAGCCGGCTGCGTAAGAAGCTGGCACCGCACGACTGGATCCGGACTGTCCGCGGCGGCGGTTACCTGTTTGCTGCGGAGGTCGAGCATGGCCCGCTGGCCTGATCGGCTGCGCGAATGGAACCAGTTTTCCCGGCTGGCCTGGGCCATTGGCCTCGGCTTCGTAGTTCTGCACCTGCTGTACAACGCCGGGGCTGCTCGCGAGCAGATGATCGGCAGCGCCCGCACCTTCGCTGCCAGCACCATTGATCGCGCGCTCGTCATTGCCGAGCTCGCCGGTGACGATGAGGTGCTGGCGCGGCGGCTATCGAGCCCGGGCTTCGAAGCCCGGCTGGTCGCGCGGCAGCCGCGGCCGCCGGCAGAACGCTGGGCGCACGATGTTGAGGCGCGGGATTACGCCGAGCGGATCTTCGACGACCCCCTGCGGCTCGAGCAGGTCGCCGACTTCTGGTTCGAGGAGCCGGACTTCCGTCGTGCCCGCGAGGCCGGGCGGCCACCGCCCCGGGGACCGCGGCTGATAGTGGTCGTCCCTGCTGGCGAGCAATGGCTCGAGGTGGCAGCGGATCCGCGCAGTGCCAACTGGAGCAACCGCCCCGCGCGGACCGTGGGCACCACGCTGTTTGCGCTGTTCGTGCTGGCCGTCGTGCTCTTCAGTACCGCACGGGTGACGCGCCACTTCAGCCGCTTCGTCGCCGCCGCGGAGCGGCTCGGGCAGGGTGATCTACATCAGCCGATCGACGTTAAAGGGCCGCGGGAAGTCCGGCGAGCGGCGGAAGCCTTCAACGATATGCAGGCGCGCGTCCAGGGTTACCTGGCCGAGCGCTCCGCCATGCTCGCAGCGTTTTCCCACGATCTGCGTACGCTCGTGACCCGGGTCGGGCTGCGAGTGGAAAATCAGGCCGATCAGAGTCCTGAGGCGCGCGACCAGCTCGCCAGAGTGCAGGCTGATCTGAAGGCCATGACCGCGATCCTGGATGAGGCACTGATCTACACCCGGGATGAGTCCAGCGAGGAGCCCTGGCAGCTCGTCGATCTGCGATCGCTGGTCGATACGTTGCTGATCGAGCATGACCTGACCCTTACCGAAGCGGAGCCACGATCCGCAGCCATTACCGTGCGGGCCCAGCCTGGCGCACTGTCCCGGGCGCTACGCAACCTCATCGTCAATGCGCTGGACTACGGCGATCGCGCCCTGGTTCGGCTGGTGCCGGTCAGCCCCACTGAGTGCGCGATCGAGGTACTGGACAGCGGCAGCGGCATTCCTCTGGACCAGCGGGAGCGGGTGCTGCGGCCCTATCAGCGTCTTGAGGGCTCGCGCAATCGGGGAACGGGGGGCACCGGTCTCGGGCTGGCGATCGTGGCGCAGGTGGCGCGGCGGCACGGGGGCAGCGTCGCCTTCTTCGACTGCGAACCAGCCGTGCAGCAGGGCGCTGCGGCGTACCGGTTTGGTGCGCGCTTGCGCCTGCCCAGGGTGCCGGCTTAGCGGCGCCCAAGCTCTGAAACGGCTGTCCGTAAAGGACCTTGCTTTACCATTTCCCTACAAAGCCTGGTTAGCAACCCGCTTCAAACTGGTTTAAGAAGACGTCTTGTCGATGTTAAAGCCTGTTTCGGGACCTGCCTTTGTGACCTGGCTGCTGTCTCTGGCCGAAATAGAAGACTTGTTTACTGCGCTGCTTCGCACGCTGGAAGGGCCTGCTGCGGAGCTGTAAGCGTTAGGGGAAGGCGATGTGGGGTCTCTTCCAAAGCACTCGCTGGGTGGCAAGCACGTTACCGTCGTTGTTGCTGCTCCTTTCGTCAGCTTCCTATTCGGAAGCGGGTGCAAACGTTGACGCGGACGCTGCACATCGGCAGTACCCGGCCATTACACCTGGTGCCTTGCTTGCCGGTTCGGGCGCCGATCAGCGCCTGGTCGCGTTGAACGCCAACGCCCCGGCTGGCGGTGCCGCCACACCCACCATGATCGCATCCTCGCCCTTGATGACGGCGGCTGCTCCACGCACCTCGGTACTCAGTGCTCAAACTCTGGCTATGACTTCGGTCAGCCCATCCGACTTGAGTAGATGGCCTCCACTCAGACTTCGGGAGCATTGTCTTGATCCTGCCTGTACGCGATTGGATCAGGGGACAGCGGAACGGTCGCGACATAGCTTCGAACGGTCCGATGTTGCCTCACGGGTGCCGGTGGTGAGCGCTGTCGTTGAGGACCCTGAAGCGGGCTTAGCGGGCACCTGGTTCGGCCAACACGCCAGCGCGCAGGAACCCAGCGCTGCGGCAGCCGTACTGACAGGCTCCACCGGCCTGCTCGACCTGAAGAACGCTGGCTTTGGCGATGTTTCTCGAGTCCTGCGGGCCAGGGTAAGTGCGCTCCCGGTGGATGTCTCAGTGTCCTCAACTGCCATCCTGGTGCTGTTTGGTGCCTTGATGCTGTTTACCTTGCGACGTCGGACGGCAGCACTGCAGTCCTCCGACTAGCGGCCAGATCAAGCGGCACTCACCGTTGCTCCGCAACCTCGGCTATGGAACCGCCGGCGGCAGCTCTTGCGCCCGTGACGAGACGCCCGCTGTGCGAGTATCGATCGGATGCTGCGTTGGCCTGTCAGGACGGCTCAGATCGGCTTGCCGTTGGCGATCGCGTGCGAACCCCCGTGCTCAGCCAACCGGCTGAGCGGTTAGTGCGTTGCCAGCCCGGCAATCGACAGTGGGTTGTTCGACAGTGCTCTGAAGCGAAACAGCAGGAGCACGGAGGCAATGGCCAAGCCGCCGATCAGGCCGATCCAGAAGCCGGACAAACCCAGGGCCGGTATCCCGAACCAGCCCAGCCCCAATGCCCCGGCCATCGGGAAGCCGATGAGCCAGTAGGCGAACAGCGCGATCAGCATTGGCGTGCGCGTGTCCTTGTAGCCCCGCAGTGAGCCCATGCACGCCACCTGTCCGGCATCGAATACCTGAAAGCCGGCGACGAACAGCAGCAGAAATGCCGCGGTTTTTACGACCGCGGCATCGGTCGAATAGAGGCCGGTGATGAACTCGCCGAACATCAGCATGACTGCGATGGCGACGGCCGAGAAGGCCAGGGCGACCAGCAGCGCTGACCAGCCGCTCTGCCGGGCCCCGGGATAATCCCGGCGGCCGACGTTATGCCCGACGCGAATGGCAGCTGCCATACCCATCGCGGACGGAATCATGAAGGCGAGCCCGCCGATGTTCATCGCGATCTGGTGCGAAGCTACCGCTGTGACGCCGAGCGTGCCGACCAGCAGCGTGGTGCCGGAGAACAGCGCCACCTCCAGCGAATTGGTGACGCCGATGGGCAGGCCGAGCCGGGCCAGCTTGCTGATGGCACGCAGGTCCGGTGTGCTGAAACGATCCAGCAGCCCGGTCCCGCGCAGGTGTGAGCGTGCCACGATCAGCAGCAGCGTCAGGCACTGCAGCGACACGATGGTTGCGGTCGACCAGCCACAACCCGGTCCGCCGAGGGCAGGAATACCGAGGCGGTCATTGCCATGAATCAGCAGATAGTTCAGCGGCACCTTGAGCAGCAGCCCGGCAATGCCGAGCACCATGGCCGGCCGGGTCCAGGACATGCCTTCGCAGAAGTAGCGCAGTACGAAGTAGCACAGTACCTGCACCACGCCGAAGCTGATGGCGGTCAGGTACCGATCGGCAATCGGTATGGCTTCCGGATCCACCCCGAGCAGCCTGAGGATCGCAGCGGCGTTGTGCAGGTAGAAAATCAGCAGGATGCCGCCGAAGAGTGCCATCCAGAACGCCTGACGGGTGACCTCGCCGGCTTCGCTGCTGCGACCGGCGCCGTTGAGCTGCGCGATCGTCGGTGTCAGCGCGAGAATAGTGCCGGAGATGAAGAGCAGGGCCGGATAATAGACGTTGCCGCCGAGCGCAACGCCGGCCAGCTCCGCGGCGCTGACGCGTCCCGCCATGATGGTATCCGCCGCGCCCATGCCCATCTGCGACAGGTTGGCGAGCACGATCGGACCCGCAAGGCGGGTCAGCGTCGCAATTTCGAAGCGCAGCGGCGGGGTCGCCGCCGGCTCAGCCCCCGCTGCCAAACACCTGACGCAGCAATGCGGTGGTCTGTCGGGCCGGATCCTGGCGGATTGCTGTTTCCTGCTTACCGAGCTCGCTGAAGATCGCGTCGTTGGCCAGCCGCACGACGTGACCGGTCAGGTCGGCGTCGATATCGCTCACCAGCGGTAGCGCGTTGTAGCGTTCGATCAGCGTGTTGAAGGTGCTGTAGGCACCCACCTCGTTCAGGCTGCGTTCGATGACGGGGCGCATTTCGGCGCCAAGCTGGCTGGAGGTCTTGTCTTCGAGGTAGGTGGTAGCGGCCTTGTCACCGCCCTGGTAGATGTCCATCACGTCCGTAAAGGTGAGCTGGCGGATAGCGCCGAGGAACAGCTCCTGGGCCTTCGGCGTGGCAGCCTCGGCAGCTTCGTTCATCTTGTTTTCGAGGGTATCAAAATAGCCGCCGAGGCCAACCGTGTTGGCCATGCTGCGCGCGGTGGCGAGCGATTCCGGCAGCGGAATGCGATAGCTTGGCGAGAGGGAAAATCCACCCTCACTACCGAGTGTGCTCACCACCTGCTTTGAGCCGACGGTCAGGGCTTCACGCAGCCCCGCAGCAATGGTGCTGTCACTGCTGCTGCTCTGGCTTGTCAGGATGTCCTGCAGTGCCTGTGATTCGCAGCCGACGAGGCCCAGCAGCAGTAGTCCGGCGAAGAGGTGCCGGCCGCAGACGTTGCGGATTCCGATCGCGTTTTTCATGAGCTGAACTCGAATTGTCCCTGGTCAATGACGATGTCGCCGCGCTGGTTTTCGGTCCGGAACAGGGCGCTTGAGCCGTCCACCCAGATCCGGATGGTCAGCGTATCGCCCGGCAGCACCGGTTTCGAGAAGCGGCTGTTCATGCTGCGGAAGCGGCTCGGATCGCCCCCGCACAAGCTCTGGAGCAGGGCGCGGCCGGTAAAACCCCAGGTGCACAGGCCGTGCAGGATCGGTCGTTCGAAGCCGCCCATGGCAGCAAAGGCCGGGTCCGTATGCAGCGGGTTGCGATCACCGGACAGACGATAGGTCAGCGCCTGGTCCTCGCGGGTCGTGTAGTTCACCGTGTGGTCCGGGGTCCGATCCGGAAACTCGAGCTTGATGCTCGGCCCGCGGTCGCCGCCGAAACCACCTTCACCCCGGCAGAACAGGCTGGTTCGGGTTTTCAGCAGAGGCTTGCCGGTGGCGACGTTGGTGGACAGTGATTCAAACTCGAGCACGCCGGCGCTGCCCTTGTCCCAGATGCCGGTGACAGTTCCCACGCTTTCGATTTCACCGCTTGGCGGAATGGCGTCGTAGAGCTCGATGCCCTGCTCGCCATGGACCATCAGCGCCGGGTTGAAGCTGCCGATCTTATCCATCGGGACGCCGCCACCGCCGATGATTACCGCGAAGGTCGGAAGCACCAGCTGCGGCGTGTTCGCCGTATTCTCGGTGGTAAACGCCAGCTCGTCGGTTCCGGCGCCGACACCCACGGCGTAGAGCAGGGCATCTTTGCTGGTCCAGCTGCGGCGAACGGGGTCACCTTGAGCGCCGACGGCTTCTGGGTTGAGGGGCATCTGCTTCTCCCGACTGACTGCGGCGCACATGGTCCCATACCCGCGGGCGGGATCGTACCGCTTGCGGGGTGGGCTTTTGTTAAAATCGCGGTTTTTGTGCGGGAGTATCCCTATGAGCGAACAGCCCTCTGCGGTCACCATTCACGGCTACTGCGATCCGGCCTTCGAGGCTGTCCATGAAGCCTTCGAGACCAACTTTCGTGAGCATGGCGACGTCGGCGCCAGCGTCTGCGTCTCGGTCGGGGGTGAGACCAAGGTCGATCTCTGGGGGGGCGTGAAGGATGCGAAGACCGGTGCTCCCTGGGTCGAGGACACCATCGTCAACGTGTATTCGACCACCAAGACCATGGCCGCAGCCTGCCTGCTGCTGCTGGCGGATCGCGGCGAGCTCGATTTTAGCGAGCGGGTGGCGCACTACTGGCCGGAGTTTGCGGCGAACGGCAAGGGCGACATTCCCGTGGCGCAGCTCATGAGCCACAGTGCCGGGTTGTCCGGCATGGAGGAGCCGGCGACGGCAGAGCAGGTTTATGACTGGGAGTTCATGGTCGGCGCGCTGGCCCGTCAGGCGCCCTGGTGGGAGCCGGGCACAAAGAGCGGCTACCACGCGCTGACCCAGGGGTTCCTGCAGGGTGAGGTGCTGCGGCGCATTACCGGGCAGACGCTCGGCACGTTTTTCCGCAAGGAACTGGCGGAGCCGCTCGGCGCTGATTTTCACATCGGCACGCCCGCAGAGCATCACGACCGTATCGGTACGCTGGTGCCGCCGAAGGTAGGGCCCGAGCAGGGTGACAGCAATCCGGATTCGATCGCGGCCCGGACCTTCCGCAATCCCGCAATCAACGCGCGCGATTCCCGGACCACCGGCTGGCGAGAGGCCGAGATCCCGGCGGCCAATGGTCACGGCAACGCCCGCTCGGTGGTTGCCGTGCAATCCGTTTTCGCCAACGGTGGTATGGGCAACGGCAAGCAGGTGTTGAGCGAAGCCGGTGTTGCGACGCTGTTCGAGGAACAGATCAGCGGCAAGGATCTGGTCCTCGGCGTGCCGCTGCGCTACGGCATGGGCTACGGCCTCACGAGCGCGGTCATGCCCATGGGGCCGAACCAGCGCATCGCGTACTGGGGGGGCTGGGGTGGCTCCTCCGTTGTGATTGATGCCGATGCGCAGCTCTGCGTGTCGTACGTCATGAACAGGATGGAGTCCGGGCTGATGGGTGATCCGCGCGGCTTTTCGCTGCTGCAGGGGGCCTACAGCGCTCTGTTGTAGGGATCGTTCAGCGGCCCTGCGCCAGCAGTTCCTCACGGGCGCTGTCGAATTCCAACCGGTCATCATCAGCCGGTTCCGGATACTCGATGGGCAGGGCTCTGAGCGCGAGCTCTATTGCCTGGGCGACGAGCGCGCGCATGGTCCACTTGTGATCGGCCGGGATCACGTACCAGGGTGAGTCTTCCGTGTGCGTGTGCTTCAGCGTTTCTGCGAACGCATGCTGATACTCGTCCCAGTAGCGGCGTTCCCGCACGTCGCTGGGGTTGAACTTCCAGTGCTTGTCGTCGCGCTCGAGACGCCGCAGCAACCGCTGCCGCTGTTCCTCCTTTGAGACGTTGAGAAAGAACTTGAGCACCTTGGTGCCGTTGGCGTCCAGATGGGATTCGAGATTGCGGAAGTCCTCGAACCGTGACTGCCAGAAGGCCTCGTTGATGGTCTTGTGCGGCAGCTGGCGGTTCTCGATGATCTCGGGGTGTACACGGACCACCAGCGTTTCCTCGTAGTACGACCGGTTGAAGATGCCTATGCGACCGCGTTCCGGCATCGCTTGCCAGTAGCGCCAGAGATAGTTGTGGTCCAACTGCTTGAGGCTCGGCTGCTTGAAGCTGAAGACTTGAAAGCCGGCCGGATTGACGCCGCTGAAAGCGTTCTTGATGGTGCTGTCTTTGCCGGCTGCGTCCATGCCTTGAAACACCAGCAGCAACGCGTAGCGATTGTCGGCGAAGAGCTTCTCCTGCAGTTCCGCCAGACGTTCGACGGACGCTTTGACCGATTCCTTGGGGTCATCGATGACGCGCGCGTTGGTCGGATAGCTCGATACTTCCCGGTTCGGATGGAACCGGAACTCTTCGCAGTCAGGGGTAGGCATTGTCTGGGCTGTTTAATCCGCGTTGGGTCATGAGGTAGGTGGCGAAACTGCCGAGCCAGTGGCCACCGGCGTAATGAGGATCAATGATGCTGCGCAGCCCGACCGCCCGATGCTCCTCGCGCAGCCGGTGCAGTACGGGGCGCCGGGGATCTTCGGGCGCAAGCGCGCTCTCGATACCATCGAGCATCCAGGCCCGGCTGAGGTTCAGACCGTCCAGGTGGACGAGGTGACCATCGGTCGGGTCGCTGACGACGGCAACGGCGAGCGGTTGCGCGCTGCCGAGACCGGGCAGAAAGCGCGCCAGCCAGTCGGCGAACTCCGCCGCAGGCAGCACGCGGCGCAGCAGGTCCGCTTCTGCCAGGCACGCGGACAGGAAATCGTGACCGGAGGGTTCGTAGTGAATCGGGCACCGCTCGTCGCCGAGATACAGGCGCTCTGCCTCGCGGATGATCAGCGCCTGGCGCTCGCCATCCTGCTCGTAGCTCGCCCAGTCCCAGAACAGGCCAAGCGCGAAGGCCGTCTGGCCGTGGGTCCCGCTGCGCACGGGAAAGGTGAGCTTGGGCAGCCAGAGCGCCAGGTTCTCGACCGCGCGATCCACCAGCCCCTCGAGATTGCTCCGGAAGCGATCGGCCAGCGGTTCACCGTCGTTGGCCCATTCCGCCAGCTCCTGGTCGAGCTGCAGCAGCCAGGCGAGGCCGTAGGGGCGTTCGAAGCTGCGTCGACCCGGCGTGGTCAAGTAGTTCAGCTCCGCCGTCAGGTTGGCAGCGTCGAGGGAGGTGAACAGCGCCTCCCGGGCCTCTGGCGCCAGGGGATGATCGGGGAACAGGCGTGCCAGGCGCGCAAGCAGCCAGTGCCCGTGGACCGAGCTGTGCCAGTCGAAGCAGCCGTAGAACGCCGGGTGCAGCTGGCGCGGCGTCTGGGCGTCCGCGTCGGTCTGCAGCTGATGCAGCAGAACGTTTGGATACTCCTGATGCACGCAGCTCAGTGCGAGGTTCAGCAGCTGGCCGACGAGCGCCTCGTTCAACTCGGCAGCCGCGTCAGCGGCTCGAGGCGGTACGGCGGGCGTCGGGTCGAGGGTGAGGCGCTCCGGCGCGGCTAGCGGTGGTTCCGTGGCGTCCGGAGCCTGTGGCGCGGGGTCTGGGGTGTCGTTCGTTGGCGCGCTGCTGCAGGCGCCCAACAGGAGCCAAGCCGCCAGCAGAAACGCCGGTTGGCGGCGTCGATGCCGCGGCGAGCCGTTGCTTAGTGTTACCCAGTTCACGGTTGCAGTCTGGCCCGATGCCTGCCTTGCCTCAAGGGTCGCTGCGCTGGAATGCGCAGTTGCTACACTGTCGCCATGAGCGAGCAGTTCAAACTGGTGTTCCGCGGCGAGATCGAAGACGACCAGCATCAGGCTGTGGTCCGCAAGCGTCTCGGCTCGCTGCTCAAAGCAGATGACAAGACCCTTGCCGCGTTGTTTTCCGGGCAGGCGGTCGTACTGCGCAAGGCCATCGACGCCGCCGGCGCTGCCAAGTTCCAGGACGCCTTCAAGAAAGCCGGCGCACGGTTGCGAGTCATTCCCCATGCGGCGCTCAATGCTGGCGATCCGACTTCCCCGGTGGAACCACAGCCAGCGCCAGCACCCAGAAAGCTGACCCTTGCCGAGCGGCTCAAGGCTTCCGAGGCCGCACAGGAGCAGGCAGAGTCGCCGGATTCGAAGCCCGCATCGATGCCGCCGTCCACAGCGCCTGCAGCAGCAGCCGACGAGGGTACGCTGCGCCTCTACCCGGTGGGTGCCGATCTGCTCGAGGTCGATGAGCAGTTGCCGCCGGTCATGCGCAAAGTCGACGTGTCGCATCTCACGGTAGCGGAAGTGGGCGAGCGCATCGGCCCGATCGTCGAGATGATGGCTGACACCGAGCGCTTCCTGAAAGCCGCGGCTGCCTTCGAGCTGGCCGAGGCTGGGGCAGACATGGCACCCCGGCAGAAGGAGGCGGACCAGCCCCTGGTCGCCCCCGAGCTGGATCTCGCACCAACAGGAGCGGCCCTGCTCGAGGGCACGGCGGCTGCGCCGACGCCGTCCGTGCGCGCGCCCGCTCTGGAGCTTGCCGAACCCGGCGCGACCCTGGTTCAACCGACACCGCCCTCCCAAGCGCCAAAGCCCGATACGACGCATCTTGAGCTGGTGGACGAACCCACTCAGGATTAAGGCTCACGGAGCACGTCAATCGGTAGAGCGGTGGGGGGAGCAGGTGCAGCTTTTTGAGTTCAATAAGGCGCCGAACAGTCGGCGCGTCCACATCTTCATGGCTGAAAAGGGCATCGAAGTGCCCAGGGTCGATGTCGACATCTTCAAAGGGGAAAACCTGACCCCGGAGTTCAGAGCAAAGAACCCGATGGGGCGGATTCCGACCCTGAAGCTGGACAATGGACACTTCATCTCTGAATCCGTCGCCATCTGCCGCTACTTCGAGGAGACCTATCCCGACCCCCTGCTGTTCGGTACCACGCCCGAGTCGAAGGCAACGATCGAAATGTGGAACCGCCGTGCGGAGATCAACTTCTTTCTGTCGGTTGCCCAGGCGTTCCGAAACCTGAGCGGTACCTTCAAGGATCGGGAAACCTGCAGCGAAGAGTGGGGCAACATTGCGAAAGCTGCCGCCGCGGAGGCCGTCGCGCCCTTCGAGGCGCAGCTCGGCGATCATGAGTACCTCGCTGGCACCAGTTACAGCATTGCCGATATCACGTTTCTGGTGGCGCTCGATTTCAGCCGCGGCACGAAGATGTATACGGAACCGGATGGGCCTAACATCGCGCGCTGGTACGCAAAGCTGAAGGAGCGCGCCAGCACTCGAGCACGATAGGCGAGTTCGGCACTGTACCAGCCGGCCGCTACTGCGCTTTCCCGCTGTTGGTCGAATGGTCCGGTGGGTTCTTCAGTCCACGACCGGGTTGATGAGCGCGTACACGTAAGCATCGCGTGGCGGTGTGCCAGGCAGGTTAGGGGGGCGGTTCCAGGCCCTCAGGATGCCCTCGCGTTGCATGCCGGCCTTCTCCAGCACCCGTGCGGATGCGGCGTTCTCAACATCACAGGTTGCCCAGACGCGGATCACGCCGCCGCTGCTGGACAGCCATTCGACCAGCAGGCGCGCGGCTTCCGTCGCGAAACCCTGGCCCCAGAACCGTTGCGCCAGCACGTAGCCGATACTGGTTCGGTGGCTGATTGCGGTGCAGCTGATCGCACCGAGCAGACACTGGTCTTCGCGTCTTTCCATGCCCCAGGTGAACTGCGTTCCCTGACTCCATTCCTGCACCGTCTGGTTGATGAATGCCTCGGCATCCGCGCGCCGCTCATGGCGGGGCCAATCGACCAGGCGGGTCGCCTCCGGGTCTGATCCGTACGCGTAGACGGTGTCCATGTCGCGCAGGGTCAGCCGGCGCAGCAGCAGCCGTTCGCCCTGCAGCGTTGGTGGGGCGTTTTGGCTCATGGTCAGGTGATCCCGATTAGTGGCGCTGGGTGCATGGCAGACGAGGCGGAGCACTCGTTGGTTCGATCATTGTTTCGATCTGGTTGGCGGTGTCGCGGCTGTGCTCGAGGCTGGCTTGCGGTCTACGGAGCAGTGTAGCTCGATATCCCGGTCAGACCACATCGGAAGAGGGCGCTTGGTGATGGTCGCTTGTCTTGTGTCGAGCTTTTGTCTATATTGGTTCTATATTTCTAGATATAACGAAGTATTGAGCAGTGCCGGCAGGCAGCGTTCGCAAGACGGCGAACTGAATCTTTGGATCCGGGCAGGAGCGTGATTCGGGTGATGACTCCAACTACGGCAGACAGAGCACCGGGGATGGCGCTCGAAGAAGCGAGCACGGTCCTTGCTGCGCTGGCCCAGACCGGGCGCCTTCAAGTGGTGCGGCTGCTGGTGCGAGCGGGCAGCCAGGGTATTACCGCCGGGTCGCTGGCAGAGGCTATTGGCATCGCGCCCAACACCATGTCCGTACATCTGAAGCAGCTGCAGGCGGCGAAGCTGATTCTCTCGGAACGGGAGGGCCGCAGCATTCGCTATCGCATCAGCTTTGACCGCCTCGGTGAGCTGCTCAACTACCTGCTCGAAGATTGCTGTGCGGGCGCTCCAGAAGTCGCTGCCTGCTGCGCATCGATCCAGACACCAAGCCGCGGTCGCAGATCGAGCAACCGCAGAACCTGAAGGAGAGTGTTCCATGAGCAAACGTATCCACCTGAGCCTCAGGGTGACCGATCTTGCGGCCTCCACGCGCTTCTACAGCGAGCTGCTTGGCGCCCCGCCAGACCTCGTCCGCGCGGACCATGTGAAGTGGCGCGTCGACAGCCCGCCGCTGAACCTGGCGATCAGCCCAGCAGCAACGGCGGCCGTCGATCATCTTGGTATTGAGAACAGCGAGGTGACAGAGCTCGATAGCTACTTGGAGCGCTTTGGCGAGCGCAGTGATGCAGTGGCCGAAGCTCAAGCGCAGTGCTGCTATGCCAGGTCCGACAAGCTCTGGGTGCGTAGCCCCGACGCTTTGAGCTGGGAGTTGTTCCAGACCCATCAGGCCGAGACCGATGACACAGGGGATGCTGCGAAACCGCAGAGCGCGGCAACCGCTCCGGCGCCGGTCACGCAGCCAGGGCGTCCCGGCGGCGGCTGCTGCTAGCGCCTGAGTCTTTTCCCTCGATGACCTCGATGACCTGGGGTGCCTGGACGCCAGAGCCTGGTGGCGCCGTGGTGCGCCCGGTTATTGCTGCGGGCCGAGTTTCAGCGCCGCATAGCCCGAGCGCTCCATGGCTTCGGCAACAGCGTCGCTGGTTCCCGGGCAGAGCGCGATCATCGAGCCACCCCCGCCGCCGCCGGTGAGCTTGGCGCCGAGGGCGCCGGCCTGCCGGGCAACGTAGACCAGCTCTTCGAGCTCGGGGGTCGACAGCTGCAGCGCGTTCAATAGGCCGTGGCAGAGGTTCATGCTGGTGCCGAGCGCGGGCCAATCCCCCTCTTCCAGGGCGTCACGGGCCGCGAGGGTGAGATCGCTGATCTGATCGAAGATCGCGTTGAGCGCTGCCGGCCGGGCCTCCCAGCTCTTGCGCACCTGCCCGACCATGGCGGCCGTCAGGCTCTCCCTGCCGGTGATGCCGATAACCAGCTCGAGGCCGTCTGCCGGGGTGAACTGTTCCCAGCTTGCCGCACCGCTACCCGGAGCGTTCCGGGCTTCGGCACCACGCTGGTACCAGAGCGGTCGGCCGAAGGTCGCCACCGTGTTGTCGATGCCTGAGGGTGTACCGTGAGCGGACTTCTCGCATTCGAAAGCGAGTTCGTTGATGCGCTCATCGCTGAGCTTGAGCGTGTAGGCCTGATCCAGTGCGCGGATGATCGCAACGGCAAGCGCTGCGGAACCGCCAAGCCCCATGGCGCGTGGCACCCGGGGTTCCACATCAATAGTCAGGGTCTCGTTGGTGAGGTCCAGTTCTTTCAGCAGGGTCGTCAGCATCTGGCCGACGCCGCCGGTGCTGCTGTCCGCCCGCAGGTGCTGTTCCAGTCCCCACTGCGGAATGACGACGGTGACATCGCCGCCGGTGCCTTCCGGCCGTGCCACCGCGGCCATGGCGAGCGGCACGGGCAGCGCGATCGCCGGACGACCATAGACGACCGCATGCTCTCCCATGAGGATGGCCTTGCCGGAGGCCACCGCACGCTCAGCGGCGACCGGGGGCTGCCGCTTCCGGGCGAGCCGGCCGGCGATTTCCTGCGCTTTCCAGACTTTGATCTCGCCACTTTCAATCAGCTCTTCGACGACCGCGTCAAACAGCGCCGCGGGGACTTCCGCCGTGCTGGCGACGCTGCGGGCGTGCAGCGTCATGTGATTCTGCTGAATACCGTCCGTGGACAGCGCCCGCAGAGCGGCAAAGTTCTGCGCCAGCCCAACGACGCCCATGACGCCGGCAAGCGCCGCCGCATCGGGGTTGCCGAGCAGACGATGGTTGACCCGCACGCTGGGATTGGTTTCCAGCGAGCCGCCGACGGTGCCGACCTTCATCGGCATTTCCAGCTCGCCGATCAGCGCGCCCGAGTCGCCGACGGTCCACCGGGTCAGCGCCTGATAGCGGCCGCTGCGGGCCGCATAGGCGTGTGCCGCAGATTCGATCGCGCGCCAGTCGTTGCCAGTTGCAATGGCAACGGCATCAACCCCGTTCATGATGCCTTTGTTGTGCGTTGTTGCCCGGTACGGATCGACCAGCGCCAGATCGTTGGCCAGCACGATTCCGTCCCGTACCGCTTCGCCGCTGTAGCCTTTGCCAGCGAGATTTTCAGCTGAGATCTCGACGCGGGAGCGGACCAGCGCCCGGTCCGTCAGGTTCGACAGGATTCTCAGGAACACTTTGCCGCCGGTCAGCGTCTCGATCAGCGGCGCGACCCCTTCGCACATCGTGTTGACCAGGTTGGCGCCCATGGCGTCACGGGTGTCGACGTAGAGGTGCACAACGAGCATGGTGCGCCCGTCCTCTGGCGCCTCGTGGACGAAGACCTCGAGATCCTGGGCGCCACCACCCCGGGCTACCATCTTCGGGTGCAGGCTGTTGGCGAGCGCAAGGATCTCGTCCCGCTGCTGATAGATGACTTGCCGGGCTTCGTTGACGTCCTGCATGTCGACGAGCTGGACCTGCCCGATCATGATGGGCTCGGTCGTGGTGAAGTGGTAGCCGCCGCTCAGCCGCGCGATGCGCGCCGCCCCGGACAGGCCGGCAACGATAGACGGTTCTTCGACGGCCAGAGGTATGACCACGTCGCGGCCGTTGATCAGAAAGTTGAGCGCCACCCCGAGCGGCAGGCCGAACACGCCGATGACGTTTTCGATCATCTTGTCCGCCACCGGCAGGCTCAGCTGGTGATCGCCACTCTGCAGCAGCCGCGCATCGCCGGCTGACAGCGCGCCACGTTCCGACAGTGCCTCCAGGCGTTCCCGGATCGTCATCTTGAAGAAGTTGGGAATCCTGGATGACGCTTCAGGATTCGATTCGTACGCCATGGTCTGCCAGTCTCAGGTCTAACGGATGGGGACGCGGCGCAGCTTGCGAAGGCCACTCGCTCGTCAGTGCGCGTTCGAAGCGCTGCAGCGCTTCGGTATCATCGGTGATCGCAATGCCGATGTCGCCACCGCCCGCGCCGCAGGGTTTGTAGAGTACGCCAAGGCGCTCGCCGAGGCGCTGCAGTTCGCTGTGCATGGGCGTGAAGATACCGAGCTCCGATGCCCTATCGAATGCGCTCAGCGCCTGGGTGTAGCGCCGCAACCCGGTCAGCGACAGGGAGTCAGCCAGTACCCGGCTCGCCACGACCAGCGCCTCAAAGGCAGGGTGCGCCGGATGCGCGGCACGCCAGTCGCTGAAGCGGTTGATGAACTTGAGCGTGCTTGCGGGTTGCTCGGTCCAGATCACCCGGTAGCGCAGCTCATCAGGCCAGACCTGCCGCGTAATCTGTCGTTTCTCATCCGCGTCCGTCGTCATCCGCGTGAGGCCACCGTGGAACGCGGCCGCCACGTCCAGGCCACTGCCACGGTTGTCCTGGGCCGTGAAGTGAGCCGTAAAGGCCCGTTCGAAAGCCGGCGTTTCGCCGCCGAGGTGCTGCAGCAATGCGGTCAGGGCGGTGCAGACCGCGGCGCTGGAGCCGAGCCCGAACTTGTTGCCGTCGCGCAGAAACGCACGCGAGTCCAGGGTCAGCGTGCCACCAGCCGGCAGATCATTGATCGCGCCCTTGATGCTGTTCAATGCAAACCACAGCAGATGCAGTGGGCTGCCCGGTGCGGGCGGGGGTTCCATGATGATGGCAGGCAGGAAGGTGCTGACCGGCGTTGTTTCAAAACCCAGCGTTTCGATGGTCCAGCGCCGCACGCGGGGATCGATTTCAAAGGTGCAGCGGGCCCGGGCCGACAGCGCTATCGCCGCAGCCGGCGCACCGGCAAGCACGGCGTACTCGCCGTACAGCACCAGCTTCGCCGGTGCGCTCGCTGTCACTACGCGGGTCTCGTCGTGCATGGTTCAGGGTTCGGTCTGCGCCGCTGCCGCTTCACCCAGGCCAAGGCGGTGGACCGCGACCACATCTGGCACGCCGGCCAGGGTCTCGGCGACGCGGTCTACGGCCTCCGGCAGACACACGGCTTTGAGCTGAGGACCGGCATCGATGGTGAAGAAGACGCCTACGCCCTCGGCCTGCAGCTCGCGCAGCCGATGCATGCCGGTGACCGTGGCGCCGTTCCAGTAGAGCAGGCTTGGTGTGGTCGCGAGCATCAGTGCGTGCATCTGCAGACAGCTGCGTTCCGCAACGGTTGCCAGCCGTTCGAAATCCCGGGTCAGCACCGCTTCGCGCGCCTCGGTAAAGTCCCGTGGCGTCTGTGCGGTCCAGGCGTCGAAGTATGGTGAGGTGGTTCTCGAGGCTTCCATACCGACCGTTGACGAGACCGCCTTTCGTGCCGTGCTCGTTACGGCAACCACGACACCGAGCGGCCAGTCCTCGGCAGCCAGCAGCGGCGCTGCTTCCCAGCCTGGCCCGGTGAGCGTGGCGAATCCGCCGAACAGCGAGCGGGCTGCCGACGCGGATGCCTGGCGGGCCCAGCCGGAACAGGCTGCGGCATCCAGCCCGAAGCCGAATTCCTGGTTCAGTGCCAGCGTCAGCGCTGCAAATCCCGACGCCGACGAGGCCAGCCCTGAGGCGGTGGGGAAGTTGTTTTCGGAATCGATCTCGACCGGCGGCAGATCAAACCGGTTGCGCAGGTGCTGCAGAAACCGGTCAATCTTCGCATCGGCAGCGGTGCTGCCGTTCAACGTGACCTGGTCCCTGCCCGTGCTCGATGGCCGCACGCGCGTCGCCGTCGAGAAGCCCGACAGCGTGATTGAGAGGCTGGGTGTCGCCGGTGTGTTGCTGCCGGTGTCGCTCTTTCCCCAATACTTGACCAGGGCGATGTTCGGGTGAGCGACGGCGCGCGTGGTCAAGACGTACCTCGGTTAGTCCCTGGGGCGACAGGACACTAGCTGTAGTTCGGTGGTGCTTCGAAGGCGAAGCCCTGCGCTTCGAGCAGCTTGGCAGCGCCGATCGTCTTGAGGTCGCCGTACTCCGGACCAACGATCTGCACGCCGATGGGCAGCCCTTCACCGTTCAGCCCGGTCGGAATGACCGTTGACGGCAGGAAGCTGACGCCGGTCAGGCCGGCCCAGAATACCTGGTCGAAGTAGGGACGCTCGATGTTGTCGATCATGATCGTCCGCTCGCCCATCTTGCGATGGTCATGAGGAAAGGCGGCTCGCGGCATGATCGGCATCAGCACCAGATCGAAGTCCTTGAAGAACTCGTGCCAGTGCCAGCGCAGGTGATTGCGATGATCGTTGGTTGCGGTCCAATCCTTGAAGGTGGCCAGCTGCGCGCGCAGCGTCCGGGCGGATTCGGAATCGTCGTCCGCGTCGAGGGTAGCGACATAGGCTTTGAGGCCGTCGTATTCCTGATCTGGCATACGGCTAGCGAGGGTCGCCTGCAGCAGGGTCTGGTAGGTTCGATGGCTGGCCTCGGTGGTGAATCCGGGGCGGGCTTCTTCGTTCAGCTGGGCACCAGCGTCACGCAGCGCCGCGGCCACGCGCGTCAGAGCATTGCGGACGTCGTTGCTGATTGGGCAATGGTCGTCTTCTGCCCAGACGGCAACCTTCAGCCCTTTGAGGCCCGTGGCCGGCAGTGCCGGGAGATCGAGCTTGAGCCCGCGGCTGGCAATTGGATCCGGTCCGGCCATCAGCTTGGTGGTGACCTCGAGGTCAGCCGCGCTGCGGGCGAGCGGTCCGATGACCGAGATGTCGGGCGTGCTGCGCGAATCCCCGGGCGGTGCGTGGCCCCGCATCCACAGCAGGTTCCAGGTCGGCTTGTGGCCGAAGACGCCGCAGAAGTGCGCGGGGTTCCGAATGGAACCACCAATATCGGAACCGGTTTCGAGGCCGGTCAGGCCCGCTGCCAGCGCAGCCGCCGAGCCGCCGGAAGAACCGCCAGCGTTGCGTGTCAGGTCGTAGGGGTTGTTGGTGGTGCCGTAGACGTCGTTGTAGCTCTGAAAATCGGCGAGCATCAGCGGCACGTTGGTCTTGCCGAAGATGACCGCACCGGCCTCCTTCAGCCGTTTCACCGACTCGGCATCTTCGCTGGGAACGTTCTCCCGCCAGTCGGGGTTGCCCCAGGTCGTTGGCGTCCCGGCCAGGTTGTAGGACTCCTTGACCGTCGTCGGCACGCCATGAAGCGGTCCGAGCTCATCGCCCCGGGCGACGGCGGCGTCGGCAGCTGCCGCAGCGGCCCTCGCCTCATCGCGCTGCTGGACGACAACCGCGTTGATGTCGCCATCGAAACGGTCGATCCGATCAAAGTAGTGTTCCAGCATCTCGCTGGCCGAGAAGGCGCCGGTGCGAATACCGCTGGCGATCTCCAGGGCTGACAGAAACGCTTTGTCCGTGCTGGCTTCGGTTCCGCTCATGATCCCCCCCAAAACGAAGCGCGATGGCGCGTCAAGCCTGTGACTCTGACCGGCAGCGGTGATTTAATCAAGATACTTCCAGGAGGGTCTCAGCATGAGTGTTAACCGTCAGTGGCTGCTCGCCAAACGTCCCCACGGCATGGTGGGTCGCGAAAACTTCGAACTGGCCGAGTCGCCGATGCCTGCCCCGGGACCCGAAGAGGTTCTGGTGCGCAATCTGTACCTGTCGTTCGATCCTACGCAGCGCGGCTGGATGGAGGACCGTCCGAGCTATCTGCCGCCGGTCGCGCTTGGTGAGCCCATGCGCGCCGGTGCCGTGGGTCAGGTGGTGGAGTCCAACAACGAACGCTTCTCGAAAGGCGACCTGGTGCAGACCCTGGGCGGTTGGCAGGAGTATGTGGTCGTCAACCCGAACAGCGCGTTGACCGGGATGAGCGTCGTGCCGCCAGGTACGGATCCCACGCTGCCGCTATCGGTGCTGGGCACCACGGGGCTGACAGCCTACTTCGGCTTGCTCGACCTGGGCCGGCCGGAGCCAGGGCAGACCGTGCTGGTGTCCGGCGCCGCTGGAGCGACCGGATCGGTGGCGGGCCAGATTGCGCGCATCAAAGGCTGTCGCGTAGTCGGCATCGCCGGTGGCGCCGAGAAGTGCCGATGGCTGAAAGAAGAGGCGCGCTTCGACGAAGTCATCGACTACAAGAACGAAAACGTCAATGCGCGGATCGGGGAGACCTGTCCGAAGAAGGTCGACGTGTTCTTCGACAACGTTGGCGGCGATATCCTCGAGGCGGCCCTGAACCACATCAACATGCATGCCCGCGTCGTGCTGTGCGGCGGCATCTCGGCCTACAACGCTACGGAGCCGGTGCCGGGACCGGCCAACCTGATGAACCTGATCATCATGCGCGCCCGCATGGAAGGGTTCATCGTGATCGACTACATGAACCGTTACAGCGAAGCGGTGCCGGAACTGCTGGCCTGGGTGCAGAGTGGAGAGATCAAGCACCAGGTGGATCTGCAGGAAGGTTTCGAGAACATTCCGGACACGCTGAACCGGCTCTTTACCGGCAAGAACCTCGGCAAGCAGCTGCTGAAGATTGCCGATCCAGTGTAGATCGACTGGCTGAGCGGGGCCGGTCCTCGAGCACCGGCCCCTTCATCGGGTAAGGGGAGTACTCATGAGTGATGACGCTCAGGCGGGTTATGACCTGCCGAACTTTTCAATTGATCTGACGGGGCAGGTGGCGTTGGTTACCGGCACCACCTCGGGACTCGGGCGGCGCTTTGCGAGAGTACTGGCCGCCTGCGGCGCGAAGGTGGCTTTGACCGGGCGGCGCACGGAACGGCTCGCGGAGCTGGCCGAGGAGATCAAAGCCGCCGGTGGCGAGACCATCAGCGTACCGCTGGACATGCAGCAGACGGACAGCATTCTGGCGATGGTCGAGCAGGTCGAAACAGCCCTCGGCCCGATCTCCATCCTCATTAACAATGCCGGTATTCCGGACGCTCAGCGCGCCCACAAGATGTCGCTGGAGCTGACCGATGCGGTCTTCGACACCAACCTTCGCGGGCCCTGGGTACTCTCCTGTGAGGTTGCCCGGCGCATGATCGCGCACGGGAACGGCGGGCGGATGGTGAACATTGCGTCCATCGGCGCGTTTCAGTACTCAGGGCAGGGTGCGGCGCTCTACTCCGTCACCAAAATGGGCGTCGTACGCATGACCGAGGCGCTGGCGGTGGAATGGGCTCGCTATGGCATCAACGTCAACTGCATTGCGCCGGGTGCGTTCTCTTCAGAGATGATGGACGGGATGGTCTCGCGCATGGGCGACATCAGCCAGCACTTTCCGCGCAAGCGCATCTGTGATCCGGCGCTGATGGACAGCACCCTGCTGTACCTGGTGTCACCAGCCTCTGAAGCTGTCACGGGCACCTGCATCAAGATCGACGACGGGCAGGGACCGCGCTAGGGATTCCGTCAGGCCGCTCTTGCGGCGGCCGGCACGGGGTTGTCCAACACCAGGGCGTCACCGGTGACCGGATCGTTGCGCAGCATCTTCCGGTCGATAGCGTAGTTCTGCGTGTTCTGCCATGGCCAGCGATCGCTCTGACGCGGGAACAGGTGCATGACGCGCTGCATGTAACCAGCAGAGAAATCATCGACCCAGGGCAGCGCCGGCATGTTGCTGTCAGCGGTCGGGATCCGCGGTGTGGCCTGACGCATACTGGCGTCATTCATAGCGTTCAACACGCGACAGACCCATTCGGCCGTCAGGTCTGCGCGCAGGGTCCAGGAGGCGTTGATGTAGCCGAAGGTCTGCACCATGTTCGGTACATCCGAGTACATCATGCCTTTGTAGGTAAAGGTCTCCGGGAAGTTCACGGCCTGTCCGTCGACGCTGAATTCAGCACCGCCGAGGACGACCATGTTGAGCCCGGTCGCGGTAATGATGATGTCGGCGTCCAGATGCTCGCCGCTCTTCAGCGCAATCCCGGTTTCAGTGAACTCATCGATCTGTTCCGTCACCACGTTGGCCTTACCGTTGCGGATCGCCTTGAAGAGATCGGAATTGGGCACCAGGCACAGGCGCTGATCCCATGGGTTGTAGGTCGGCGTGAAGTGTTTTTCGACATCGAAGTCCGGGCCGAGCTCCTCCCGTACCATCTTCAGCAGATGGGCCTTGACCTTTTCCGGCGCGGTGCGCGTGCGGTTGTAGGTGTAGCCCTGCAGCGCTGTGTTCTTCCACCGCGTCAGGTTGTACGCCCACTGTTCCGGCAACACCTTGCGCAGCGTGTTCGCGATTCGGTCTTCGTCCGGCCGCGACACGACGTAGGTCGGCGAGCGCTGCAGCATCGTGACGCTGCCAGCGGTTTCCGCCATGGCGGGCACGAGCGTCATCGCCGTTGCGCCGGAACCGATGACGACGACTTTCTTGCCGGCGTAGTCGAGATCTTCGGGCCACAGCTGGGGATGGATGATCGCTCCCTTGAACGCGTCCTGATTCGGAAAATCCGGCGTGTAGGGTTTGTCGTAGCTGTAGTAGCCGGCGCACATGAGCAGGAAGTTGCAGCTGAAACTGCCCTGGGTGGCGTCCTGTTGCTCGGTGGTCAGCACCCAGCTGGCATCGTCGCTGTTCCAGGCGGCACTGGTCAGCTTCTGGCCGAACTGAATGTGCTCTTCGATTCCGTTTTCCGTCGCCACTTCGCGGACGTAGGAGCGGATCGACGGGCCGTCAGCAATGGCTTTTGCGGCGCGCCAGGGTTTGAAGTTGTAGCCCAGCGTGTGCATGTCGCTATCCGAGCGGATGCCCGGATAGCGGAACAGATCCCAGGTTCCGCCGATAGCCGCGCGGGATTCGAGTATCGCGTAGCTTTTGCCCGGACAATGCTGCTGCAGGTGGTACGCTGCGCCGATTCCAGAGAGGCCGGCGCCGACGATAATGACGTCAAAGTGTTGCATGGTGTTTTCCTGCCGCTGCGCAACTGTGGCGCGCTGAGTTGAAACCTGAAGTCACCCTGGCTTTCTCCGGTCAGCCGGAGAAAGCTGCTACGCACGCATTCTGCTGAGTGCTGCTGAAAGGCAACTTAACTACGTGAAAAAACTAACAAATATTCCGTGCAGGGAACATCAAGGAATGGCTGAACAGTGAGCGCTCGCCTGTTTTGCGTGTTCTGCGGGTCGCGCGCGGGTACGGATAGTGCTTTCGCGGCCGCCGCGCAACAGCTCGGGCGGGCTCTGGTCGAGCACGATCTGGGGCTCGTGTACGGCGGTGCGCGCATCGGATTGATGGGTATCGTGGCCGATGCCGTGCTTGCCGCTGGTGGACCCGTGGTCGGTGTGATCCCAAAGGCGATTGCCGACATCGAGATCGCCCACGAGGGCCTGACGGAGCTGCATCAGGTCGGCTCGATGCACGAGCGAAAAGCGCTGATGGCAGCACGCGCCTCCGGCTTCATCGCGCTGCCCGGTGGCCTCGGCACGCTGGAGGAGCTGTTTGAAGTCTGGACCTGGGCGCAGCTCGCCATTCATCACGATCCCCTCGGCGTGCTGAACACCAACGGGTTCTACGATCCGCTCCTGGCGTTTGTCGATTCGCAGCTCGAGCAGGGTTTCGTCCGGGCGGAACACCGCGCGCTACTGTCTGTTGCAGGCGAGCCCGGTGAGCTGATTGACCGGATGCTTGCGCGTCCGACACCGGTCCATCAGCTGCGCGACAAACTGGAACCCTGACTCATGGCGCAGAAGTCCGATTGGCGGGGGCTATTTGCTGTCGTCCTGCTCGTCATCGCGTCCGTGATGAGCCTTGCAGCGACGGACCTGATCCTGCCGGCGGTGCCGGAGCTTCCAGAAGCGCTGGGCGGGAGCCTCAGCCAGGCGCAGCTGGTGCTGGCAGCCTTTGCGCTCGGCAACGGCTGCGGCCTGCTGCTGTTCGGCCACCTGGGTGCACGCTACGACCAGCGACTGATCTTCGAGCGTTCGCTGCTGGTGTTTGCCGCGCTGTCGCTGCTCGCCACCCAGGCCCCGAACCTCAGCACCCTGATCGGTCTGCGTTTCTTCCAGGGTTTGAGCGCAGCCGCTGCCCCGGTCTTTGCGCCGGGCATGATTCGTGTGCTGTTCTCGCCCCAGGGGGCGCTGCGCGCCATCGGCATGCTCGGCAGCCTCGCGTCGCTGGCGCCAGCGCTGGCGCCCGTGCTTGGCGTCTGGATTCTGGCCGCCTTTGGATGGTCAGGCAGCTTTGCGGTCGTCGGCCTCATTGCCGTGGTGCTTGCACTCTGTGCGCGTGGCCTGCACGGCGTGTTCCCGGAACTGGTGGCAGAAGCCGCCGCGGGCTCCTACCTGCGACTGCTCCGCAATCCGGTCTATCTGCGCTATGCGCTGAGCCAGGCGTTCAACCTGGGCGGGCTGCTCGTGTTCGTGTTCGGTGCGCCCACAGTCATTACGCGCAGCATGGGCGGCAGCATCTACGATTTCATAATCATGCAGATCACGGGGATTTCCTCGTTTATCATCGCCGCCAATCTCGCCGCCCGGTTGGCCGAGCGCTTTGGTCCGGAGCGGGTGATCGTGCTGGGAACGCTGCTGTCGGCCGTTGGTGCCGGAAGCATCGCGGGGTATGGGGTCCTGGGGGGGAGCTCGACACTGATACTGACGCTGCTGTTTCTGCCCATGAACCTGGGTCTCGGATTTCGCGGTCCGCCTGGATTCTACCGGGCCGTGCTTGCGGCCGAAGGGGACGATGCCCGTGGATCTGCTTTATTGCTGGTATCCGTGCTGCTGATCGCGGCATCGGGTACCGCTTTTGTGGCACCTTGGATTGTTCAGGGGCTTAAGCCGCTGTCGCTGACCGCGGCGGCGCTCGTCGGATCCGCTGTGATCATCCTGCAGGTGCTGCCCCGGCTTGCTGAATCCGCCACAACCGATGTGGCTGACGTCGAACAGGACTAGTGCAACCGGTGATGGATCGCCTTCGTTGGACATTGATTGCGGGGCTACTGCTGCTGCCCGTCGCCGGACACCCGGAGGAAAGCTCTGCGGCCGGCGTTCAGCAGTACACGCCCGATTTCTTCCAGCGCTTTTACCCACAAACCGCCCTGGACATGCTGGAGCGCCTGCCCGGCTTTTCCCTCGACACCGGGAGTGATGCCCGTGGCTTTGGCGGATCGGCGGGCAACGTGCTGGTCGACGGTGCGCGACCGTCAACCAAGTCGCTGGATCTCGAAGAAGTGCTGGCGCGCATTCCCGCGCGCTCCGTCCGCTGGATCGAGGTCATACAGGGTGCTCAGAAGGCCGGCGAAACTGCCGGGCAGTCGGTTATCGCGAATGTCGTGCGGGAAACCGGCCGCAGCTCAGGCGCCTGGATCGCAACTGCGATCCGTGAGCCGGATGGTCTCGTGTACCCCGCGATCGAGCTGTCGCTCGCGAACACGGTGTCCGAATGGTCCGTCGCAACCAAAGCCAACTACTACTGGGAAAACTTCGACTTTCAGGACTTCACCCGCACCAACCGCGATGCCAGCGGTGAGCTGGTGCTGTTTCAGGACGAGTCAGCGCCTCGAAAGGAGTATTCGGCTTTCGTTGCCACGGAGGCCCAGCGGGAATTCGACAATGGTCGCCTGACCCTCAATACGCGCGTCGGCATCTTTGATCGTGCCGAGGACGCGGATCGCATTGGTTATCGAGGGCGTTTCGCTGATGGAGCACCGGACGAACGTCTGCGCATTGCCTTCGATCGCGAGCAGGAAGAACTCGAGCTCGGGGCCGTCTGGGAACAGACGCTCTGGGAGACCTGGGCCTTCAAAGCCATTGGCCTCGGCTCTCTGGTCCTGACCGACCAGCTGACGAAAGTAGTCGACGAAGTTCCCTTCGGCGAGTTCGACCGCAGCTCTCGCTTCGAGAGCGAGGCCGATCAATCCGAACTGATTGGCAGGTTCACCTTCTCCCGTTCACCCTGGCGAGGGGTGGTGCCGGAGTTCGGATTCGAACTCGCCCGCAACGAGCTCGATCGCTCTTTGACCCTGAGCCGTGATGACGGCGCGGGCCCCGTACCTTTTGAGCTGCCGAACGACAATGCGCTGGTTGAAGAGTTGCGCGGCGAAGCCTTCAGCAACTTCGTGTGGACCATCAACGAGCACTTCATCGGCGAGTTCGGCTTTGCCGTTGAGACCTCCCAGATTTCGGTTTCGGGGGATTCGGACAACGAGCAGCGCTTCACCTTCGTCAAGCCGAGCCTGGCCCTGAACTGGAAACCTCGACCCGGCGCTCAGGTTCGCTTTGCGCTGCGGCGCACCGTTGGCCAGCTCGACTTCAACGATTTTGCCGCTTCCGCGGAGGCGACGGATGACCGGTTTCTGGCGGGTAACTCTTCTCTGGGCCCGGATCAGACCACCAGTGCGAGCGTCACGGTGGACCTTCGGTCGGAGCGCTTTGGCGCCCTGAATTTTCAGGTGCTGCACGAGTGGATCGAGGATTCCCTGGAGCAGGTGGTGCTGCCGAATGGTGCTTCCGGCCTCGCGAATGCGGGGGACTCGCGGTTCTGGGGCGTATTTGGCTCAGCGTTTGTGCCGCTCAACGGCCTGCTTCCAGGCGCACTCATCCGGGCGGAGTTCGAGATTTACGACTCTGAGTTTGATGATCCGCTGACCGGAGAGTCCCGGGCCATCACTGACGTCGACTCGCCGGAGATCGAGGTGACCTTCCGCCAGGATCTAGTCGACCAGCGCTGGTCCTGGGGCGTCTTTTACCGGGCGAAGACCGAGTCGCAGGACTTCTTCACGGATGAAATCAGCGACAGCAGCTGGGGTGAGAACTGGACACTGTTTGCCGAAACCACCCGCTGGTTCGGGCTCAGGACCCGCCTCGAGCTGCGGCAGGTCAAAACCCGGGAGTTTCCTCGGACCCGGCTGTTCTTTGATCCGGACCGAAGCGGCGCTTTTGCCGGTTCGGAAGTCCAGCTTCGCGAGCGTGGCATGTTTGCGAGGCTGGAGTTTTCCGGCCAGTTTTGAGCATGACCGCGCGACGCTGGCTCCAGGTGTTCTGTCTTTGGAGCGCGCTCACCAGCGGTGTCTACGCAGCTTCGGAGCCGGACGAGCAGCTGAACGACCGCTCACCAGTCACGGCGCTGGAACACCTCTGGAACACGGCCCGAACCTTCATTTACCCCGAGTCGCTCGCGACCCGCTTCACTGAGCGCCGGTTGCAAGCGTTGCGGTCGCAGGCAGAAACGCTCAGCGACTTGAGCGATGTGGCACCGTTACTCAATCAGTTTCTCGACACCCTCGGGGTTTCTCATACGCAGGTCTACGCGCGCGGAGAGGTCGAGCACGCGTTGTTTCGCGCCCTGTTCTCGACGCGCGAGCTGAACCAGCCGCTCATCGCGCACCTTGGTATGCAGTACGCGAACAGGGCGGGTCGCTGGTATGTCCGCGAGATCTGGAACGGGCTTCCGGCGGACCGTGCGGGCCTGCGGCGTGGTGACGCGCTGCTCATGCTCGGTGATCGGCCCTTTGAGCCATCACAGGTCTGTGCGGGGGGTAAGAGCCCGGATGGCGCGCGACAGAGGCTGAAGATCCGCCGCGCTGCGACCGTGCAGACGGTTGAGCTGACCTGTGTGCGGCAGAATCCCAATGCGTCGTTGCTCGTCGCGTTGCAGAACAGCATTCAGGTCTTCGAAATCCCGGATGCTGACCGAACGCTGCGCATCGGTTATATCCACCTCTGGGCAGGGACGCACCCGGACATGCTCTCAGCTTACGTTGCCGCGATCGCGCGGCTCGGCGATACCGATGGGCTGATACTCGATCTGCGCGGCGGGTTTGGCGGCGCCTGGTACGAGTACCTCGATCCGTTTTTTGCCGATCGCACGGATTTCTATTCGTACACGGTGAGCAACCGCCAGGGTAGCGAGACCGTTCAGCCGGAACCCCACACGACGGTCAGTCCGTACACTGCACCGATGGTGGTGCTGATCAACGAAGGCGTACGTTCCGGCAAGGAAGCGCTTGCGTTCCAGTTCAAGAAATCCGGCCGCGCACCGCTGATCGGCACCACGACGCGGGGCGCGTTCAGCGCGGGCCGTGGCATCTTCACTGCCGAGCAGAATCCGCTGCTCTTGTACCTTTCCGTCGCGGAGCTGCGACTTGACGGCCAGCGTATCGAGGGCGTCGGCGTTGCCCCTGATGTGACCGTCGATTACCCGATTGCCGCCGCCCGGCCAGAGGAAGCGGATCCCCAGTTCGCCGCAGCGCTCGCGTTGCTTGCGAAGCGGATCCGGCAGCAATAGCCAATCAGCCGGGCAGCAACACCGTTGAGCCCGTCGTTGCCCGTGCTTCCAGGTCGTGATGGGCCTGCTGCAGCTCGCTCAGGGGGTAGCGCTGGTTGACATGGATCGTGATCACACCGCTGGCCACGAGCGAGAAGAAAGCCTCCGCGAGTGCCAGCAGGTCCTTTCGCTGGGCGGTGTAGGTGGCCAACGTCGGCCGGGTGAAGAACAGCGAGCCCTTGTCCTGCAGGAGCTGTGGGCTGACATCCGGTGCTGATCCGGAGGCGTTGCCATAGCTGACGAACATACCGAGTGGCTGCAGCGAATTGATCGTCCAGTCGAAAGTCGCCTTGCCAACGGAATCGTAGGCAACATCGACTCCCGCACCGTCTGTCAGTTCACGCACCCGCGCAACCACATCTTCGCTTCGATACTGGATCACGTGTGTTGCGCCGTTCGCGCGCGCAAGCTCGGCTTTTTCACTACTGCCGGCTGTGCCGATCAGCGTGGCACCGATATGGCGTCCCCACTGACAGAGAATCAGGCCCACCCCGCCGGCTGCAGCATGCACCAGCGCAGTGTGGTGCGGACCGAGGACGAAGGTGCGGGTCAGCAGGTAGGCGCAGGTCAATCCTTTGAGCAGTCCTGCGGCGGCGGTCTCGTCGCTGATGGCATCGGGCAGCGGCACCAGCCGTTCCGCGGGGAGGCAGTTCCAGGTGGCGTAAGCGCCGAGGCCACCGGCATAAGCAACGCGGTCCCCGACTTTGACCACTGAGACGTCGCTGCCTACGGCCTCAACGATGCCCGCCGCTTCTACGCCCAGCCGGGTTGGCAGCGGCAGCTTGTAGAGCCCGCTGCGATGGTAGGTGTCAATGTAGTTGAGGCCGACGGCGGTGTGACGGATCAGCGCCTGTCCGGGTGCCGGAGCAACCGGCTCGGCATCCTCGAAGCGCATGACCTCGGGGCCGCCGGCTTCGTACATGCGATAGATGCCTTGCATGGCTACCCTCCAGAAAAGACAGCAGTCACTCTAGCTGCGGGTACCCTGGCTGGCCAGCCGGTTCAATCGAGCGACCGTGCTCTGCATCCGGTCCCACTGCTCGAAGAGAAACTCCATGAGTTCCTCGCGCTGGGTAGGTATCTGAGCAAAGGGTACCCGCCAGAACGCGAGATGGACCTGCGCCCGGCGCCAGGACCCGTTGATCAGATTCTTGAAGTGGCTTGATCCTTCGAAACCCACGTGCGCCATGAACAGCAGGTCGCGGCCTGGATTGGATTCGAGCATCGCCAGCGTCCCGCCCAAACGCGGCGGTAGCAGGTCCGGCCAGCGGTTGAGCTGTTGAACGAGCTTCGGGTTCTGATTGCCCTTGCGCCGCAGCGCCTCGTGCTTGGCCGGAGAATATCGAGTGCCTTCGGGATACAGCAGCATGCCTTCGGAAGCGTCGAGCGTTTCCGTCAGCTGTCGGATACCGTCGACGGCGGCATCCGTATCCTGTCCGCTGCGGTCGACGAAGTAGTTGGGCAGTCGATTGCCGTAGATGTCCAGACAGGGATCGACCAGCAGCTCCCGCTTCATGATGTAGCGCAAGTGGGTATTGAACGGTCTTGCGAAATAGGTCACCGGCAGCACGGTATCTGCGATGCTCGCATGTCTCGGCAGGACCAGCGCCGGGCCGCCAGTCAGCGCGGCTTCGTTGTGCAGCGTCAGGCGAAGCGAGAAAAACCGCTGTGCCATGCGCATCAGGCCGGATGCCCACCAGCACTGCATGGCGAAGTTGGCGCGCATGGCGTCCTGTGGGGTACGGCTGCGCAACCAGATGATGGGCGCCGCGATGATGCCGGCTGCTTCGAACCAGAGATAGCCCGTAATGAAGAACAGCGTCGGTACGGCGCCATGCGCGGGTTTCCAGAGTGAGGCAACCAGCGCCAGCACGAGCAGCACGGGAAACAGAACCGTCACCAGCAACGCGCCCAGCAGAAAAGCAGGAATGGTGATCAGTCGACGCTTTAGTGTTGGCTTTTCCAATGCCATGAGCAGAACGGAAGCAGAAGGTGTTGCACGTTTATGACGGTAAGCTGCGAAGGGGTCAAGTCTGGGCAGCGAGTCGGGGCGCGCGCCCGAAGAAAGTACGCTGAAACCAGATGTACCCGATCACGCCCATGACGCCGTTGCTGAGCGCCGTCGCATAGAAGATCCCCTCATAGCCAAGCAGCCCGTTCATGGCAACGGCGAGCGGGATGTAGAGTATGAACATGCGCGTGAAAGACAGCGCGGTGGACGGTAGCGGCTTGCCCAGCGCGTTGAAGGAGGCAGAGGACATCATCAGCACGCCCCAGAGCCCGTAAGTCCAGGGAACGATGGCAAGGTAGATGGCTGCGGTCCGGACGACCTCGACGTTGGTATCGACCCAGCCGGCGATCGTTTCTCCGAAGGCGGTAACGATCAACGCCGCAATCACCCCCCAGCCCAGGGAAAAGACATAGGTGGAATTGAGCCCGGAACGCACGCGATCTTTACGGCCGGCGCCCCAGTTCTGTCCTACGAAGGGTCCGATACTGCCGGACAGCGCGAACAGCAGCATGATCGAGACGGCCTCGATCCGGGTGGCTACGCCGTAGCCGGCAACAACCACCTCACCGTGTTCAGCGAGGAGGCGGGTCACGATGGCTGCTGATACCGGACCGATCATCTGTGTGGCAATCGCGGGAATGCCGATGTGCATGATCTGCCGGGCGGATTTAAAGAATCCGACGAACACGCGCCGCGTATTGATCAGCTTGCTGCGGTAGATGTAGGCCAGCAGCACAGCGACCACCCCCAGCCGGGAAATGGCCATTGCGGCGGCAGCACCGGCAAGTTCGAGCCGCGGCAGGCCGAACCAGCCGAAGATCAGCAACGGATCGAGCGCCAGATTGACGACCGCCCCAAGGGTCATGACGGTGCCTGGAAACGCGGCGTTGCCGTTGGCACGCATCACGTTCCCCGCCACCATCGCCAGAGTGAAGAACACGACGGACGGATAGTAGATGTCGAGGTACTCGTGGATGAGCACCAGTGTCTCGTCGTCAGCGCCGAGGGCCTTGAACACTGGATCGATGGTGAGCCAGCCGATGAACGAGAGCAGGCTCAAGGTGATTGCCACAAGAAACAGCGCATGGGTTCCCAGGCGCCGGACCGAGGCCCGGTCTCCGCCACCAACGCTCCGCGCGATGACGGACGAGGTGCCGATGCCAATTCCGAGGGCGATGCTGGTCAGGATCATCACCAGCGGAAAAGTGAAGGTGATTGCAGCGACCTGAATGGTCCCAAGCTGGCCGATAAAGCCGATTTCGAGCATCTGCACCAGAATGCTGCTCGAGACGGCCAGCATCATTGGCGCCGTCAGGCTGAACAGCGATGCGTTAACATCCCCCTGGGTCAGGTCGCGGGAGGCCATATTGTTAGCGAGTGGTCCTCAATGGTCGGCTGGTTTCGCGATCCTGGCGAGGCAACGGGTTAACCGAATCGGTGTGGCGAACAAGTATCGCACTCTCCGACGTCAAGCGCGCGAAACGAAGCGCCAATTTCCGGATCAGGTAGATGTCGTCGGAATCTCTCGACCCCCGCTTTGCGCGCCTTGAGGACCTGTTCCGGTCTGGCCTGTCGCAGAATGAGACCGGTGCCGCCTTTGCCCTTCGGGTGGCAGGAACGACTGTTGCGCACAGCTGGGGCGGTCTCTCAGATCGGCGCAGTCGTGCACCCTGGACGGCGGGCTCGCTGTGCTGCGCGTTTTCTGTGACCAAAGCGCTCGGCGCGCTTGCCGTGCTCAGGGCCGTCGGCGCCGGTGAGCTTGATCTGGACGAACCGGTTTCCCGCTGCTGGCCGGCCTTCGCAGAGCAAGGCAAAGCCGAGATTTCGCTGCGCCAGGTGCTGGCGCACCAGTCCGGCGTGATCGGCTGTCGGTCGCCCCTGGTGCCGGCGGACTACTACAGCAGCACAGCCATGGCGAATCAGTTGGCGCGCGAGCCGGCCTGGTGGGAACCCGGCACACGCCACGGTTACCAGGCGCGCACGTTTGGCCTGCTGCTCGATGAGGCTCTGACCCGGGCAACGAGGCTGAACATCCGCGAGCGCCTGCTGGTGGCCGCGGGTGAGGCGGGGGCTCAGACATCGTTTTATCTCGGCCTGCCCAAGAACGCCTTGGGGCGATGTGTGACGCTGGAACCGGCTCGTGCCACCGCAGAGGAGATGAAGCAGCTTCCGGACGAAACCTGGGAAATGTTGCGGGCGATGGCTGATCCACAGACGCCGACTGGTGCTGCCTTCCAAAACCCGAGGCTATCGCGTCGATTCATGAACGAGGTGGCGTTTCAGCAAGCTAACCTCGCCTCGTCTGGCGTCCATGGCACTGCCGCGGGTATCGCAGCAGTGTTCGATGCGCTTTGGGCATCTCTTCCTGCAGGCCTGCAGCGAGAAGCCATGCAATCGCATTCCTCTGGCCAGGATGAAGTGCTGCTCACCCGGACGAGCTTCGGCCTTGGCCTGATGTTGGATCTTGCGGATCCTAGTGCTGGCTTCGGCCCGGGCAGCTTCGGGCACGTGGGTTCGGGCGGAGCGGTGCTCCTGCACCAACCGGAACAGGCAGCAACCTTTGTGTTTCTGCCAAACCGGCTCAGAGCCGGCGTGATGAGTTGGGGGCCAACCGCAGAAACGCTGATGCAGGAAAGCCTCGCGCTCCTGTAGTGGCGCAGTCGTAAGCGGAATCAGGGAAACCGCAGTCGAAACTCGGTGTAGGTTGCGCCGTCGCTGAGGCATTCGATCGAGCCACCAAGGGATTCCATTGCCGTTTTGCAGAAGCTCAGGCCGACACCGGTCCCCTGGCCAATGCCTTGAGTGGTGTAGAAACGCTCGAAGATGACCCGCTGCTGGTGCTTTTCAATCCCAGGCCCTGAATCCCGAACCGAAATCATCTTGTCCGACCCGCTGGCCGTAGCGCGTACCAGCACCTCTGGCATCTCGGAGTGCATTGCGAATCGGACCCCGTTCTTGATCAGATTGAAGAGCACGTGAACAACGACAAGCTCGGCTCCCTTAATCTCAAAATCCTGCTCGATATCGATGCGCAGCGCGTTCCGCTCCACATCGTTGTTGAAGGGAAAGCGCTGAGCCGCCTCTCGTATGCAGGCGGAGGCCATGCAGGTTTCGGAGATCGCGGTGGTTCCAGGACGCTCTGACGTGGAAATCAGCAGCATATTGATAATCGTATTCGAGTATTCGACCTCGTTTTTGATGTTCCGCATGCCCTCGGCTACGTTCCGGAGCTGTTTCCCGTTCAAGGGGTCTCCGACGAGTCCTGCGTCGACCGCCTTGCGGTAGCCCTCGATCAGCCTTGGAACGTGCTTGTTGGTGCCGTCTGAGAAGGCGCGAATTGACGCAAGCGGTGTTCGTAATTCGTGGGCGATGTTCAGGCCGATGGATGCTGCGGTTTGGAGTTTTTCGCGAGCAATAATGCTGGAGTTTCTAGCAGTTGCTGCTCCAAAGACTAGTGCGGATAGGATAACTGGCGCTGGATAGACAACATACATTTTGACCGCTGCCCAATTTGGGTTTTCGAGGACAAACAGTGGTGAAGCTGACGCCGCTGTAGCGGTGACCCAGCAGACTGCAAATAGTGCGGGGCTGCTAAGTACTTGCATTGTGATGAACAACGCCACGAAGTACTGGAGGATCCATAGGGTGGGCGCGTGTGAAATGTTTTGAGTGAGTGCTGCGTTGAGAAAAAGGAGGCAGCTAAACAGGAATATTCCTGTAAAGCTAACAGCGAACATCCAGTAGATCGCCGCTGCTTCTGGACGCTTGTTCCAGAAACTTGGAAATGCGACCACTCCGAAGCACAGTAATGTGGCTACTATTCTAATCGATGCGGTGCTTGGAGCTTCTGGCGCAATTAACCTTTCAACGACAATTGAAAGCGGCATTGCGATGGCGATGAACGCAGCCAGTCGGTTCAGGGACGGAGTGCAGTACTTTCTACTCTGAAGCGCCTCGTCCACAAGGAAGTGGCCGAATCTGGTCAAAAGTGAGTCTTGCGGAGAGACGGAGCGCATGGGTTGGGCACTAAAGAGTCGAGTCGTTTGTCTTCCTAGCTATACGGGCAGAGGCTTTACTCTAAAACGATGAGCCGAAAGTGCTTCGAGTCCTCTTCGAAAAGGAGCCGATCTAGCATGCATCGATCAGGGTTTTAGGCACATGGCAAAGTCGCTGTAGTTTCTATAACACGGCTGTGAGTGTTGTACCACAAACCCAGCCTCTTTCAGCGCACGTACAAAATCTGCGTCGCTATGCAACCAATATTCGCCATCTTCTTGGGCGGTTGTTGTCTTTCGGTTTTGGCGGGCAACTTCCCAGTTTTCCATGAAAATCTTAACTGTCTTCTGAACGCCTTGAGTCTTCAAGTTTGAGATAGCCAGATAGAGAGCCCAGTCCGCTGTGTTCTGTTTTCTACCGAAGTCGACCACACAAAAATGCGAGCCCTCCTTTAGCATTCTGAAAACCTTATCCAATACTTCCTCATGCGGGTGCATGGCGTAGATCGCGTTCGTACTTAGGATGAGATCGAATGAGCCTTCGGCGACCTTGTAGTCGAGGAAGTCTGCCGCAACTACTTCAATACGTTTTTCGAGCCCAGCCTCTTTGTACTTCTCGACTGCGCCTTGAACCATTACCGGATCTTGATCTAAGTGGACAAACTTTGCCGTAGGCATGCTGCGACATAGCCTGTAGAGAAGATTTCCCGTACCCGCCCCAATGTCGAGAATCCGAGGATATGCTGGAAGGTCCAGTTTACCCACCGCGGTTTCCACAAGAGAGATCATTTCCTGATAGGAGGGGTTGGCACTACACATTGCGTCGTAGTGTTCTGCATAGAGCGACCACTCTATGGTGCGGGCTTCAATTGTCATATTTTACTTCTGAGGAATTTCGTGGGCGGCTATGCGCTTACTGCGTTTGTACACTTTTTTCAAGGAAAGTGTGCCGCAACAGCAGAGGCAACAGGACCAGATCTACAATGAGCGAGATGGCAAGTATCAGGGCGGACAATAGTCCGAGCTGTTGGTTTACGAGGAAGCTAGAGCTGCAGAGAACGAGTAGCCCGATTCCCAATACCAACGTCGTCGCTGATAAGGCCTTTCCGACACGTTGTACTGTGAGCAATCTTGCCTCTTGGTGACTCTTGCCTGCGTCGCGTCGGTAGAGGCAATAACGCGCAATCAAATGTATCGCGTCGTCTACTACAATGCCAATGTTAAGAGACAGGATCACAAGAGCGGCAAGCCCGATTTTGCCAAAAGCCCATCCCCATATGCCAAAAGCCGCAATCATCGGCGTGGCTAGTGCTAGGACCGCCGCGATTCCAATTCGCCAATTCCTGAATACCGTAGCAATGAGGGCGGCACCGCCCAGTACGGAAGCGGCTAGCCCGGCAATCATTGAACGCGCGTTGGTTTCGGTCAGGCTGGCTACGGGTATGTTTTCTCCTGTAACGGTGACGGTCAGATTGGATAGCTGGCTCGCGGCAAAATCTTCTATGTCTGCTCTAAGGGCCTTTACGTCGTTTGATGTCGATTCTGATAGCAAGACGCTAATCCTAGACTGGCCAAGATCCTCCCGAACCAGATCGGTTGTGCTTTGACCGTATCCCAGAGACAGTTGGTACGCAACGTACAGTTGCTGTAGATGGTCTGGTGCTTCCGAGTCTGGAGCAGAAAACACGGTTCTTAGCTCTCGAATCACGTCGCTGAAGCCGACGGCATTTGCAATCAGCTCGTTCTGTCGAACAAAGCTGGTTAGGGCTTCCAGGTCCTTGATGTAATCTGAAGAAAACACGTCGCCCGTACTGGAGTAAGCCACAATCTCGATGTGGTTTGGCCCCGTCAGTTTGGCGGAAACTCGATCTGTGTTTTGCCGAAAGGCTGTGTCTTTAGAGAAGTAGCTGACGAAGTCATCGTCTATCTGTAGGTTGATAAGGCCGATTGACGCAATCAGAAGCACGCTGGATAGAGCTACAATTGGCTTCTTGCGTTGCGCTGAAAGCGCGGCATCTATGATTTTCGGAAGATGTGTGTTGCGCGATGGTTCGCCGTTTCTTTCGGTCCTCCAGAGCAGGTCCGGAAGTAAAGCGATGCAGCAAATGTTTCCGAATGCAATTCCAATACTGGAAAGTAAGCCAAGCTCTGCGAGCGGTGGTGCATCAGCAAGTGAGAGCGACATTAGGCTGGTCACTGTTGTCGCTGTGCACAACATGACCGCGACTTTGTTTATGGACAGTGCATTTGAAGCTGCTTGTTCGGGTGGATAGTGACTCAGCTCATTGTCGTATGAAGCCCAGATGTGAACTCCTGTTGCTAGACAGGTGATCATTACGATTAGGGACGCTACGGAAGTCGCCGTGTTCAAAACGAGGCCCATGTGTCCCGCAAGCCCCATTGTGAATAGCGCTGCTGCCGCGACGAGAATCATTAAAATCATTGAAACTCTCGCGGAAACCGTTAAGTAGCCAAGGAGTGCGCTAATGACAATCAGCGCTAGTGGTATTGTTAGTGAAGAGTCCGCCTCTGCCGCCTCGGCAAAGGCGTTCATCATCGGTATCCCTCCAGTATGTGAAATCTCAAGGCTTGGATACGCTGTACTTAAACGGTTGGCGATCTCAGTTGCTTCGGCGGCGATATTGCGAACTCTGCCGGTCTGCTCCCTTTCTAGCTGATGCGTCGAGATTACTGCTAACGTCAAGCTGTCCGTTGATACGAGTCTGCCAAGGACTTCTGGGTGATCGTTCGTCCACTCTTCCGAGGGTTTGCAGCGGCCTCTTTTGCAGTATTTGTCAGCTAGTGGCAGTACTGAAAACGTTGACTCTTCGTTCCTCAGTACCGTCGGGTGTGACAGAACGGAATCGACCCGCAACGTGGAGTCGAGATTCCAAAGTTCTGCTTCTAGACTGGATAGAGCGGCTAACTGATCTTTAGCGTTTGCAGAGGGTTTGCGGCTCACCGCGTAGACAATGTTGTGCTGGGGAAGGTATGTGGCCTCAAACTCCTCTAGGTCTTGGTACAGCTTGTTTTCGCTTGAATAGAAGACTCTGT
>JBCDGJ010000023.1:0-41331 GCA_038757945.1 Pseudomonadota bacterium | reverse complement strand
AGCGCATGCTGGCGATCATCAGCGGTGAAGGCGCCGGTGGTCAGGCAGAACTCGACCATGTTGCCGTTCGGATCCTTGGTGTAGATCGACTCACACCAGTTGTGGTCGATCTCCAGGACGTCCAGTCCTGCCGCCTGCCACTGTTCGCGCCGCTTGACGAAATCGGCTCGATCCCGGACGTCGAAGGCGATGTGGTTGGTGCCGTCGGGTAATCCCGCCGCGGTCGACAGGTTGGCATCGAAGTCTTCGGTCCCGGGTACCTCCCGTAGCTCCCAGAAAGCGATGAAATTGGAATCGCTGTCCATTCGGTAGAAGTAATGCTTGGCCCAGCCCTCGCCGCCGGGGGCGGGCTGCACCTCGACCTTCACCAGCTCGAAACCCATGACGCCTTCGTAAAACGCGTGCGTTGCGCGCATATCCCTGGCTGCCAGTGCCAGATGGTGATACCCCATGACGTGTTAGCCTCCCGCGTATCTAGAAGCGGAGTCTGCCCGGATTCTGCGAGGCAAGCGAGTGGCTGTTCGAACCCTGTGCCGTTCGATCGAGAGAAGGAGAAACCGATGCAGCTAGACGACACGGGATTGCTGCGGACCGATGCGTACATCGATGGAAGCTGGTTGCCTGCTGATGATGGCGGGACCTTCCCGGTACTGAACCCGGCGACCGGGGCCGCACTGGCCGAAGTTGCCCGCTGCGGACACGGTGAAACGGCTCGCGCGATCGCCGCAGCCGAAGCGGCATTGCCGGCCTGGCGATCCCGCCCTGCAAAGGAACGCAGCCGGGCGCTACGACGCCTGTTCGACCTGATGATGCAGCATCAGGAGGACCTTGCGGTGCTGCTCACTGCTGAACAGGGCAAGCCCCTGGCTGAAGCCCGGGGTGAAATCGCCTATGGCGCGAGCTTCATCGAGTGGTTTGCCGAGGAAGCAAAGCGGGTTTATGGCGACACGATACCCGGGCCGTCGAGCGATCAGCGGCTGCTGGTCAGCAAGCAGCCGGTCGGGGTCGTCGCCTGTGTCACCCCCTGGAACTTCCCGAACGCCATGCTGACGCGCAAGATCGGGCCGGCGCTGGCGGTCGGCTGCACGGTGGTCTGCAAGCCGGCCACAGCCACGCCGCTCTCTGCGCTGGCGATCGCAGAGCTCTGCGACCGGGCTGGCATTCCGGCGGGGGTCGTCAACGTGGTCGCCGGCCGGACCGGGGCGATCGGTGATGAGCTGACCGGCAACCCGGCCGTCCGCAAACTGACCTTTACCGGCTCTACCGCGGTCGGCAAGGATCTCATTCGCGCCTGCGCAGGTACGGTGAAGCGCACCTCCATGGAGCTCGGTGGCAACGCGCCGTTCATCGTACTTGACGACGCCGACCTCGATGCCGCGGTAGCCGGCGCAATGGCTTCGAAGTTCCGCAACGCAGGACAGACCTGTGTGTGCGCTAACCGAATGCTCGTGCAGGACGGCGTGTACGATGAGTTTGCAGCCAGGCTGGCTGCTGCCGCCGATGCGCTCAGCGTCGGGGATGGCATGGCCGAGGGCACAGAGGTTGGCCCGCTGATCGATGCTGCGGCTGCCGACGACGTGCTCGGCTTCATCGAAGATACCCGGACGCGGGGCGCCCGTGTGCTTGCCGGTGGGAACAGAAGCGAGCACGGTGCAGCGTTTCTGGCGCCAACGGTGCTGGCCGATGCGACGCCGGAAATGCGGGTGTTCAAGGAGGAGATCTTTGGTCCGGTTGCGCCGCTGATCCGCTTCCGGACCGAGGCGGAGGCGGTGGCGCTGGCCAACGCAACCGAGTTTGGCCTCGCCGCCTACTTCTACTCGCGGGACGTAGGGCGCATCTGGCGCCTGGCAGAGCAGCTGGACTACGGCATCGTCGGGATCAACAGCGGGCTGATCAGCAACGAGGCGGCCCCGTTCGGCGGCATGAAGGAGTCCGGCAACGGTCGTGAAGGGTCGAAGTACGGCTGTGACGAGTACCTGGAGATCAAGTATCTCTGTCTTGCGGGTCTCGACAGCTGAACGGAGCGCGACCGGTTCGCCTGGGGCTCCAGCCACGGTCTGTCGGAAAGCCGGTGGCGGGTGTTCGCGGCTGTTGAGCCGGTTGCTTGCGGCGGCGCAGAGAAAACAGCAGCTGTTCCGAGGAAAAAGAAAAAGCCGCCTTGCGGCGGCCGAAGCAGTCAGATGGAGGGCAACGCATTCTTGCCGACGTTCTGGCCGAGACCCATCTGACTTGAGCGGCAAGCCCTCCCGCTCCCGGTGCAAATCGTTGAAAAACAACCCTCGGCAGAGCTAATGAGCGGGAAGTTAGCAGGCGGATTCTTTTAAATCAATTGCTTAAGCGCCGTTTATAGAATTTTTTTCGGATTTTGGCCCTGACGGGCGGCGACCGGGGCCGGGACCTGGTCCAGTCGCGGCGCCGGTGGCTGCCGAAGTCTGCACAGCGCCCATTGCACGGAGCCCATTGCACGGCGCCCATTGCAGTGCCCCACACCCCCGAATGTGACCGCGAACGCGGTCCCGCCGAAGGGCGTTTGCTTCAATACCGCATCAGGCCTGACTGCCGCGCGCAGGCAGGGCACAGGCAGCGTCAGACAACGGATCAGGGATGACCCGACTTCACCACACCGGAGCTTACGAGCACACGGTATGACCGACCATGCAGATCTTGAAGAGGCGGTGTTTCTGTTTGCCGACGATCTGTCGTCGATCGCATCCGAAATGCACTATCAGGAGTTCGAGGCACTGCTGAATCGCAGCGCGGCCATCGAACAGTTTGCGGCCAGCCGGGTCCGTGCGGCGTACGTCGTCGTCGGCGAGGGACTGGCCGTGCGCGCCATCGTGTTCTTCACGTTCCGGGTCGATGAAGAGGGCCAGGTCGACGACCGCTTCAACGTGCCCCTGCGCTACCTGGCGCGGCAGGCCGGAAAAGGCCCCGATCTCGGGCATGGCGGGCCGATCCGCCTCGCTTGCCGGAGCCACTGTCCCATTCCCTGGCAGGCCAACAACCTGTGGGAGCCGGAGGGCGTTGGCGACGTGCATCCGGCGATCCGACTGCAGAAAGCGGTGACCCGCAATCGTCTCGGCCTGAAGCCCCGTCGCCTGGTCCTGCCGGATGAGGACAATCCGGTGGCGCTCCAGCAGGCCCTGGAGGAACGGTTGTCGCAGACCCTGGACAATCGGGGGCGGATCAACGTGCAGGCGCTCATCGCCTCGCACAACGAGCAGCTGCAGCAGGTAGCTGCGCAGTTTCGCCGGGAACTCGCGCAACAGCAGCAGGCCCACGGCGAGCAGCTGCGCGGCGCACGCGAAGAGGTCCAGAAGCTGCGTCAGGCGCTGCGTTCGGAGAAGGCACGCAACCGCCGCTTGCAGGAGCTCCTTCGCGGCGACGCCTGAGGTCGGCGACAGCCCTGCGGATTGACCAGGAGGTTCATCTGCTGCGGATTTGCTGCCAGCGCACCAACGGTAGTGCCCGGCTTGCCGCAGATGTCGCAGCGGCTGATCTGAACGACCAATCTGGCAGCCTCCGGTACCGGATCCGGAAACGCTACCCGCTCGACCTGGCCCTTGCCTGTCACCAACCCCGCGGGCATGGTGCATGCCTCCCCTCGTCGCGGTGAAAAGGTAGCAGCTGAGCCCATGATCATCGACGTGTTTTCCGACTACCTCTGTCCCTGGTGCTTCATCGGCGAGCGGCGGCTCAAACGCGTGCTCGACGAGCTGGCGGTTCCGGTCGAGGTGACCTTCCGGGCGTTTCAGCTTCAGCCCGGGCTGCCGCCGGAAGGTGTAGCCCGCGCTGACCTGCTGGCCCGGCGCCATGGCGCGGGCGCCGACCCGGCGCGGGTTCCGTCCAAAGTCGCGGAGGCAGCGGCGGAAGACGCGCTGGCGCTCGACTATTCCGCCATGGCCCGCGTGCCCAACACGTTGGCCGCGCATCGGCTGATGGCGGCGGCGGCGGAGCTGCCCCAGGATGAACGCTGGGCGCTCGCGGACGCGCTGTTCGCCGCGTATTTCCAGCGTGGTCTCGATATCGGTGACGAGACGGTGCTGCTCGAGCTGGCTGCCCCCTTCGAGATCGGCACTGCGGAGACCGCAATTGCGGGCGCCGCGCCCTATCAGCAGCGGGTCGAACGGGACCTTGCCAGCGCCGCCGAGCGGGAGGTGATGGGCGTCCCGAACCTCTGGTTTGCGGGCCGCTTCAGCCTCCCCGGCGTGCAGAGCCCGACAACCTTGAAACACTTCATAGAGCGCGCGCTTCTGCGGCTCGGTGACTGATACGGCACGCTGGTGCGTCTGCAACCGGCGCAGCCGCCGGTCAGGTTCCAGGTACCGTTCTGCAGACCAGCCTCCCGGTGCTGCGTCAGATCGTCTGGTTCATGTCGTGCGCGGGCAGCAACTGTTCACCGGTCGGGGTCTGCCGGGCGACGATCGTCGCCGGGACGCCGGCCACCGTGACATTCGGCGGAACGTCCTTCAGAACCACGCTGCCCGCGGCAACCTTGGCGCCGTCGCCGACGCGTATGTTGCCGATGATTTTGGAGCCCGCAGAGAGCAGCACACCGCGGCCGATCTTCGGGTGCCGGTCGCCGCTGGTCTTGCCGGTGCCGCCGAGGGTGACGGAGTGCAGGATTGACACATCGTCATCAACGCGGGCGGTCTCGCCGATGACGATTCCCGTTGCGTGATCGAACATGATGCCCGAGCCGAGCTGTGCGGCCGGGTGGATGTCGACCCCGAGCGTGACGCTGATCTGGTTCTGCAGGAAGGTAGCCAGCGTGCGCCGATCTGCGTGCCACAACCAGTGGGCAATACGGTGCGCCTGCAGCGCATGGAAGCCCTTGAAGAACAGAAAGGCTGTTGACAGGTCAGCGCACGCCGGATCGCGGGTGTAGGTCGCCAGCAGGTCGATCACCGCCGCTTCGAGGATTGCGGGATCGCTTGCCATCGCCTCCGTCACCACGTCGCGGATCAGCATCGTCGGAATCATGGGATTGTCGAGCTTGCTGGCAAGCCGGAAGCTCAGGCCCGCGGCGAAGCTCTCATGATTCAAGATCGTCGCGTAGAAGTAGCTGCCGAGGATGGGTTCCTCGGATGCCTTCCGTTCGGCCTCGGCGCGCAGCACTGCCCAGATGTCATCGGCCGCGAGGGCCCGCCCGTCGAGCCGTTCAAGGTCGCCCAGCAGCGCGTCCAGGCGCTGTGCCGGGCTCCGTGCATCGCGGGAGGACGAAGGTTCCAGAGTAGGCTCAGATTCGGCGGTCATGGGGATTCCATCGGTTACCGGCGCGAGGGTACCGCTGGCCCCCGATCGAAACAAATGATCCCGATTGCGACGGTTGTGGAGGTCCGGTCTCCAAGTTGTCTGACCGCATGGGCTTCGGTACTGTCGCGCTGAAGAGGGATCGGGACCAGCGTGTGGAGTGGATAGCTGAGCCGAGCTTTGCATCGGTGGGTCTGGTGGCGCGCCGCAGTCGCTACGAGGAAGGCGTTGATGCCGCCGTGCTCGACAGCGTGCGTGAAGTGCTGCAGCTGCTGGACCAGACCGGGGTCAGCGTCGTACTCGAGCAGCACACTGCTCGCGCACTGGGCGAAGCGGGCTACCAGCCGCGGCCCCGGGCTGAGCTGGGTGCGCACTGCGATCTCATTATCGTCGTCGGCGGCGACGGCAGCCTGCTCGGCATTGGGCGCGATCTCGCCGGCACGCGGGTGCCGGTCATCGGCGTCAACCGGGGCGGGCTTGGCTTCCTGGCCGGGATCAGTCCCGATCAGCTGTCGCAGCAGCTGCGCCAGGTGCTGATGGGGCAGTTCGTTGCCGAGGACCACTTTCTGCTGGAAGCCTGGGTCATGCGCGACGGGGAGGAACGATCGCGCTCCGTCGCCCTGAACGACGTCGTCGTCCATCCCGGATCGATGACGCGGATGCTGGAGTTTTCGCTCAGCATCAACGAGCGGTTCGTGTATGACCAGCGCTCCGACGGCCTCATCATCGCATCGCCTACGGGCTCCACCGCCTACGCCCTGTCCGCCGGCGGCCCCATCATGCATCCGAGCCTGAACGCCATTTCCATCGTGCCGATGTTTCCGCATACGCTGACCTCACGGCCGCTGGTGGTGGGTGGCGACTCGCATCTCGAGATCCGGATCGGTGAACATGGTTACCCGTCGGCAGAGGCGAGCTGCGATTCGCAGGTCCACCAGCCGCTGGCGGTCGGTGACGTGCTGCATGTGGCGAAGTATCCGGTGCCGCTGAAGCTGCTGTTTCCGACGGACCACAGCTTCTACCAGGCCTGCCGCAGCAAGCTCGATTGGGCGAGCCGCCTCGGCCGGCCCTGAGCTGCCGCGTGCCGTATTGCAGGGACCGGTACCCCTTGATTCAACTCGACGGAGTCCACGATGCCCATCTTTGAACGGACCACCGCGACGGGCCCCGTCGCTCTGCACTACGAGATCAGCGGCTCGGGCTTCCCGATCCTTGCCATCGCGCCAGGTGGTATGCGCTCGGCCATTCCGTTCTGGGACAACGCGCCCTGGAATCCCGTGACCGGCCTCGCCGACACCTTTCAGGTCATCGCCATGGATCAGCGCAATGCCGGGCAGTCGACGGGGCCGGTGACCGCAGCGGACGGCTGGAACGACTTTCGCGCCGACCAGCTGGCCTTGCTCGATCACCTCGGCGTCGAGCGCTGCCATGTCGTTGGGATGTGCATCGGCGGCTCCTACGGTCTCGGCCTCATCGAGGCAGCGCCAGAACGCATCGCGGCGGCAGTGCTGTATCAGCCGATCGGTCTCGATGGCAATCGCGACGCCTTCTTCGCGATGTTTGACGACTGGGCTGCAGCCCTCAAACCGGAGCGCGCTGACGTCTCCGACGCAGCCTGGGATGCGTTTAAACACCGGATGTACGATGGCGACTTCGTCTTCAATCTGGACCGTGACGCCGTAGCCCGCTTACGGACGCCGCTGCTGATCCCCATGGGAGAGGATCTCTACCATCCACGCAGCATCTCCGAGGCGATCGTTGCGCTGGTGCCGGCTGCAGAGCTGCTGCCGAGCTGGAAGACCGGCGCCGACGTTGCTGCCGCTGAGGGCCGCGTACGGGCGTTCCTCGGGCGGCACACGCCCGCCTGACAGGGCAGGGTTGCCCTGTTGCTATCGTCAAACCGCTGGCAGCGCGTCAGTTGAGATCAGCCGGCCGATCGACGTCCCGCACCACCCCGGAATCGTCGACCTCCAGCCACCGGGTGGCGGCCGTCCAGCGCTGCAGCAGAGCGCGGGCGCCCTGGTCCCCGGTCAGGTTCGTCAGTGCCTCGAGGGCCAAGCCGCTCAGTCCGACCGGATGGCCGGCCTGCCCCTGGAAGCGCGGCCGCACCACGCCGGGCCGGTCCGGGTCGAGATCGAGCACGGCCGCCGCCAGCGTGGTCAGGGTTTCGCGGCGCAGATAGGGCATGTCCCCCAGCGCAATCAGGAGGCGCCGTGTGCCGCGCCGTTCCAGCGCGCGCGCCCCAGCGGCCAGGGAGTGGCCCATGCCCAGGCTCGAGTCCGGTGCGTAAACGCAGTCTATGGGTGGCTCAGCACCTAGGTCCCGAAGTTGCTGTCGCAGGGTTTCTCCGTAAGCCTGATCATCGGCGCGCAGGACCAGCGTCAGCGGCCAGCCCAGAATCGCCAACGATCGGATGGTGGCTTCCAGGAGGCTGCCGCCGGGGCCCCCACCCGCGCTGCCAGGCATAGGCGCGCGCCGTTTATCCTGCCCGAAGCGTCGGCTGGCGCCGGCGGCCAGCAACAGCACGGCAGCGGGCAGCGGCACCGGGCCAGCCTCAGGCAATCGCAACCTGGGCGGGTTGCCGCCGCAGCGGCTGCTGCGCTTTGGTCACCGCAATGAGCTCGGCAATGATGGCTACGGCGATCTCCGGTGGCGTTTTGCTGCCGAGATCGAGCCCGATCGGCGCGTGCAGGCGATCCAGCGCCGCGTGGTCGACGCCAAGCAGGGCCAGGCGCTCGCGGCGGTTTGCAGAAGTCCGGCTCGAGCCCATTGCACCGATGTAGAAGGCGTCGGTAGCTAGCGCTTCGAGGAGTCCCATATCGTCGATCCGCGGGTCGTGGGTCAGTGCCACGATCGCCGAGCCGGAATCGCTGGCGCTGGCCCGGATCGCATCGTCGGGCATTGCGGCGAGGCGCTTCACGTCGGCTACCGGAAAGGCTTCCAGCAGATGCTCCCGGGGATCGCAGACGGTGACCGCGAAGTCGAGCATGAGCGCCATCTCTGCAAGGTAATGGGAGACCATGCCGGCGCCGATGATGAACAGCTGCTTGCGCGGGCCGAACACCTGGCGGAATCGCTTGCCGGCTTCGTCGTAGGTGACCACGGCGCGCTCCGGGTCCCAGGTCAGCTCCGTCAGCCGGTGGCCGTCCGGGCCGGTGAGACGTTCGAACCAGCGGCGTTCGGCCAGTGCAGTGGTGAGCTGCTGAAACTCCTCGACCAGGGCTTCATCACGGGCTGGGCGCAGGGGCTCCAGGTACACCGTCAGCCGGCCGCCGCAGGGCAGCCCGAGCCGCTCCGTTTCTTCCGGCGTGACCCCGTACTCGAAGATGGTCGCTGCTTCTGCGGCCAGCGAACCGGCGGTCAGCTGTTCCAGCAGGTCATCCTCGACGCAGCCACCGGAGAGCGAGCCGACCATTCGGCCATCACGGTCGCAGGCGAGCAGCGAACCCACCGGTCGTGGTGATGAGCCCCAGGTCGCAACGACCGTGGCCAGCCAGCAATCTCGGCCTGCGGCCAGCCAGCTGGCGACCTGGGCCAGAACCTCCTGATCTGCTGCACGCATGCGTGAAAGCGCCTCGTGTAAACTTCCGTCATGAATGAGTGTACACCGCGTTAGTGTCCTGCCCGGTCAATTGCTTGAGGTGTGATGCGCTTGGAATCGTCAATGAGTAGGCGTATTCCGCGGGCTACAGTGGTGCCATGGGCAAGGGGTACAACGCGGTCACTTGCGATTCCAAGCTACCCCTCGGGCCTGTTCCGCAAGCCTTACGGGGCAGTTGCGGCCTCTGTTGAGCACTGTTTTCCCGACTGTGCCCGGATCCGGGCGAGCGCCCCTAGGCTTGCGGAACCTCGTATGGCTCAACCAACCGACCGGGCAGGATACTGAGTGCGCGTTCTCGACCAGCCAGCGGAGCGCGATCTGGGGCCCTTTTCCCGCTATCTCTGGGTCCAGCGCATTCGTCACCGCATCTATGAGGAGGCTGGGCGCCAGGTGATCGAGGTCGCCCGGCCGGAGGATGCGAGCCTGGTGCGCAGCGCTTTTGCGGCCTGGGATGCCGGGCAGCTCGTCGTGCCCGCGCTCGAAGCACCGGCGCCACAGCCGGTCCGGTTCGGCTCGGCCATTCGGCGCTACCCGCTGCTGCTGTCCGTACTCACGTTGTCCGCAGTCGTGTTCCTGCTGACCGGTGGCGGCCAGGGGGGCGTCGGCCTGCAGCGGCTGCTGCACTTCTACGACCCCGCTGTTCCGCCACAGGTTTGGACCGATGCATTCACCACGGGACAGTTCTGGCGGCTGGTGACGCCGGCGTTCATTCACCTGTCGCTGCTCCACATCATCTTCAACTCGCTGATCGTCTGGGAACTCGGGCGTCGCATCGAGCCGGCCCTGTCAGCCTTGCAGTTCGTGCTCCTGTTCTGCGCCATCGCTGCGGTCAGCCACATTGCTCAGTACCTCACCGGCCGCGAGCTGTTTGGTGGCCTGTCCGGCGTCGCTTACGGCTTTCTCGGCTACGTGCTGGTTCGTGCCCGCCTGCAGCCCGCGCGTCCGCGTTGGCATCTGGCGCCGGGTTTCGCGATCAGCCTGCTGATCATGCTGGTGGCCTTTACCTTTGGGGCCGGCCTGCTGCTCGGCATCAAGGTTGCCAACGGCGCGCACTGGGGCGGGCTGGTGGCCGGGCTCGGCCTGGCTTACCTGATCCGGCCCCGCGACGACGGGGTGTTTCATGGCTGACGGGGTGCCGCTCACCGTTCAGGGACGCTTCGATGGCGTGCGCTGGAAGGCCGGCAGCGACGAGCTGGTTCCGGTGCTGACGTGGGTCGATCAGCCCGACACGCCGCTGCTACCCTGGCTTGGCGCAGAGCTCAGGCTGGCCTTCGATGGGCTGATCAGCTGTAGCCATTGTGGCCGCAAGACGAAGAAGAGCTTCAACCAGGGCTACTGTTTTCCCTGTGCTCGAAAGCTTGCCCGCTGCGATCTGTGTATCGTCAGCCCGACGCGGTGCCACCGCGCCGAAGGGACCTGCCGGGAGCCGGACTGGGCCGATCAGTTCTGCTTTTCGCCCCACATCGTGTACCTGGCTAATTCCAGCGGCCTGAAGGTGGGCCTGACCCGCGCCGGCAACGAGCGCAACCGCTGGGCGGATCAGGGCGCGATCCAGGGGCTCGTCATCGCCCGCTGCGATACCCGCATTCAGGCCGGGCGGCTCGAAGCGCGCATTGCCGAACACATGAGCGACCGCACGGACTGGCGCAAGCTGGTGCGCGGGCCGGCTGTACCACTCGAGCTCGAGACCGTCCGTGAGACGCTCCGGGAACAGATTCTGCTGCTCCCGGAGGGGTGCGCCTGGCTGGACGAACCGGTGCACGAGCTGCGTTACCCGGTTACCACCTATGGCCCGGTGAAAGCACTGAACCTGGACAAAGCGCCGGTCATCGAGGGGCGCCTGCTCGGGATCAAAGGCCAGTACCTGCTGCTCGACCAGGGTGTCGTCAATCTGCGCCGGCACGGCGCTTATCATATCGCGTTGACCCTGGGCCCCGCCGGGCCGGGGGATGGCGCCCTGCAACCGGAGATGTTCAGTGACTCCTGATCCCGACACGCGCGATATCCTGCGCTCAGACTACACGCCGACCGAGTACCGGACGGACACCGTCGAGCTGACCTTCAACCTCGGCGCCGATGCGACCGAGGTACAGGCGGTGCAGCGCTTCGTGCGCCGCGAGCCGCTCACGGGCGACGAACGCGGAACGCTCACCCTCGATGGTCAGGAGCTCACGCTCCTCGAGCTTGCGCTGGACGATCGGGTGCTCGGCAACAACGAGTACCACGTGACCGAAGAGCAGCTGCTGCTGAGCGACCTGCCGGACGCCTTCACGCTGCGCGTGGTTACGCGGATCCATCCCGACCAGAACACCTCGCTCGAGGGGCTATACCGATCGTCGGGCATGTACTGCACGCAGTGCGAGGCCGAAGGCTTTCGAAAGATCACCTACTACCAGGACCGCCCGGACGTGCTGGCACGTTTTGTAACGCATATCGAAGCCGACGCCGCCGAGTATCCGATCCTGTTGGCCAACGGCAACCGGATCGCCGAAACCGAGCTGCCGGATGGCCGGCGCCGCGTGACCTGGGATGATCCCTTTCCCAAGCCGAGCTACCTCTTCGCGCTGGTCGCCGGAGATCTCGCCAGCATCGAAGACAGCTTCAGGACCATGAGCGGTCGGGAAGTGAAGCTCACGATCTACTCGGAGCCACACAACATCGAGCAGTGCCACTATGCGATGGGCGCTTTGAAGCGGTCCATGCGCTGGGACGAGACCGTGTACGGTCGTGAGTACGACCTGGATCTGTTCATGATCGTCGCCGTCGATGATTTCAATATGGGGGCGATGGAAAACAAGGGGCTCAACATCTTCAATACCTCCTGCGTCCTGGCCAGCCCCGATACGGCGACGGATGCGGCTTACCAGCGCGTCGAAGCGGTGGTGGCGCACGAGTATTTCCACAACTGGTCCGGCAACCGGGTGACCTGCCGGGACTGGTTTCAGCTGAGCCTGAAAGAGGGCTTCACGGTCTTTCGTGATGCTCAGTTCTCTGCGGATATGAACGGGGCGACAGCAAAGCGTATCGAGGACGTCAGCTTTCTGCGTTCCGTGCAGTTTGCCGAAGACGCGGGACCGCTCGCGCATCCGGTACGTCCCGAGTCTTATCAGGAGATCAGCAACTTCTACACCACGACCATCTACGAGAAGGGTGCCGAGGTGGTGCGCATGCTGCATACGCTGCTTGGTCCGGACCGCTTCCGCCGCGGTAGCGATCTGTACTTCGAACGCCATGACGGCGAGGCAGCGACAGTAGAGGATTTCGTCAGCGCTATGGAAGCTGCCAACGGCATCCGCTTCGAGCAGTTTCGGCGCTGGTACAGCCAGGCCGGAACGCCGACCGTTGAGGTGAGCGAGGACTGGTCCGAAGGGATGCTGACCCTCACCCTTGCACAACAGCTGCGAACGCTGCCGGATCAGGCTGCGCCGCAGCCCCAGCATCTGCCGATCATGATCGGGCTGCTCGATCGTGCTGGTGCGCCGCTTACGGTCAGCGCTGCGGCGCTCGACGGCGATCTTCAGGTGGAAGCAGCGGCGGGTAACTCCCTGCTGGTGCACCTCACCGCCGAGCGCGGAACAGTGCGCATCGGCGGGCTCACGGAACAGCCGGAGGTCAGCTTCCTGCGCGGATTTTCGGCACCGGTGCGGGTCGAGTATCCCCGCGGACCAGAGCGCCTCGCCTTGCTGGCGCGCTCCGACAGCGACGGTTTTGCGCGTTGGGACGCGCTGCAGACCCTGCTGGTCGAAGACCTGCTCGATGCTCCGGCACCGGAGCGCCGCGCTGCGGTCCTGTCCGTGTTTGCCGCACTGCTCGACGAAGCCCGGCAGGCGGAGGATCCGGAAGCGCTGTCGCTGACCGCGCATATGCTCAGCGTGCCGAGTGAAAGCTACCTGTTTGAGCAGGCACAGGTGATCGACGTGCACGCCATCGTCAGCGCGCGGGATGAACTGCTTACGACCCTTGCCGAGCAGCTGTCCGACAGCTGGCAGGCCCTCTACGAGCAGATGCAGGCCGCTGGGCCGTTCGAGCCGACGCCCGCGGCGATGGCCCGACGACAGCTGGCGGGTATCGCGCTGCGCCACCGGTAGCTGGCGCCGGGACTAACCGTGGCGGACACAGCGGCAAGGCTCGAGCGCCAGCTAGTAACGGCCGACAACCTGACCGATCGCAGCGCAGCGCTCGCTGCGCTGGTCAATCATCCGCTGTTGCCGAGGGATGCCGTCGATACTGCGCTCGACGGCTTCTACGAGCGGTTCAAGGCAGAGGCGTTGGTGGTCAATCTCTGGCTACAGCTACAGGCCAGCGCCATTACCAGCGACGCGCAGACGGTAGCAGCGCTCACGCAGCATCCCGCCTACGATGCTCGCAACCCGAACAAGCTGCGCAGCGTCGTAGGTGCCTTCGCGGGCAGCAATGCGCGCAATTTCCATAACACTGATGGCAGCGGCTACCGTTTTCTGGCCGATCAGGTTGCCGCCCTCGATCAGAGCAACCCGCAGATCGCGGCACGGCTGGTGCAGCCTCTGTCGCGCTGGCAGCGTTACGAGGCGACGGCTCAGGCGGGCATGAAAGCGGCACTGGAGCACATCATGGCGTCCGGACCGCTGTCCAGAGATCTGCACGAAATTGTCAGCAAGAGTCTCTGAGCAGCGCGACCGGGCGTGCCGGGGACCCGGCCGCAGACGGAGCGCCGGTCAGCTAGCCGGGTAAAGTGGCGGTAGCGTCGCGTTGCCGTCGCCGACCGCATTCGCGACCGTCGCCTCATCGAACGCCCTGAGCACCGCATCGAGCCCTGGAACGCGAACCGTTGCTGCGCCGCCGCGGTAGGCCAGTGCATCCAGCGCGCTAAGCACTTCGGCCCCGGTCTGAGTCTGCTGCAGGCGGGCCGCAGCCGCTGTCTCGGTTTCCCGCTTGCTGAAGGCAAGCGCCTGCAGCAGCCCGCGGCGCACTGCGGCAGCCGCCTGTGGATCGCCCGCGGTAGCGCTTTCCGCCTGCGTCAGCAGGCGCTGTAGGCGGCCGCGCGCTTCGCGGCGTCTGCTCTGCTCCGAGCGCGGCTGGTCCCGAAGCATTGGCCAGCGCCAACTGCTCAGCAGTGAGCGCCTGGCGACCCACAGCAGGCCCAGAGCAACTGCTGCAGCAATTCCGATCAGCACCGGCCTGGCCGCTGGCGTAGCGGTCGCCGGTGGCGCTACAGCCGCCTGGGGCCGACGCGCTGCCGCGGCCCCATCGTCATCTGCCGACGTCACCGCCGGGGCGTCAGCAACCGGCGCTCCGGTCAGCGTCAGCGCCAGCGGTTCAGCAGCGGTCTGCTCGACGCGGCCGGTTCTGGTGTTCCACCAGGTCAGTACCGGACCTTCGAGGATCACCGTGCCGGGATTGAGGGCGACCAGCGACAGTTCCTGAACCCGGGTGCCGACGATCCCCTTGCCGATCACTTCATCGGTTGTGCTCGGGCTCTGCGGGTACTCACGAAAGCGGTCAGCCGGGATCGCGATGTCGATCGGGGCAATCGCCGATGCGACGTTGCCGGTCACGGCTGCGGTGATTTTCAGCTGTGCGGTGCTGCCGGTGGCCAGGTCGCCCGTCGGTGACAGGGTCTGTGACAAACGAACCGACGTTGCCGGCAGCCACGGCTGGTCGGCCGGGTATCCGGGCGGGATCGATAACACCGTCACCGTGATCGCCTCTGATCGGACCCGGACGCCGGAACGACGCATCCGGCCGTTCTTGAGCACCCGGACGCTGGTGGTTAGCGCAACTTCGGGAATGGTGAGCGTGCCGCTCGCTTCCGGGAATACGCCGAACCGCTGCTCCACCACGCCGTACTCGATACCGTTGCGCTCTGTTGCAAAGGATGCGGCATCGCCGAGGGTGACCACGACGGCGTCAGCAATTTCCGGGGCTCCGGGCAGATCGGTATACATCTGAACACCGCCGGAGGTGGAGTAATAGAGGCGGCGCGTCACGCGTAGCTCGCCCTGAACGTAGACCGGATCCGGTGACACCTCGGTTTCGAAAAACACCATTTCGTCAATGGAGCGTTTCAGCGCCGGGTCCAGCGGTCGCACGTCGATGGTCAGCGGATTTGAGCGTTCGTTGCCGAGCTCGAGGCTTGGGACCACGAGCTGCCCGGACCGCCGGGGCCGCAGGCTGATCTGATACTCCACCCAGGCGCGGACCTGTCCGTTGACGCTGCGATACTGGCTTGAGTTTGAGCTCCCGAGCACTTCGAAGTCCTGTTCCAGCGGGCTCAGATCCGGCGCGGCCGCGCGGCTGCGCCCTTCGAGGCGCAGCGTCAGCCGCAGGGTTTCGGTTTCGTCGAGGCTCTGCGGGTCGGCGAAGACCCGCAGCTCTGCACGCGCCGCGGTACAGCACAGCAGCAGCAGAACCGTGGTGATCCGGTTCACCATATCTGCTCTGCCTGCCGTCGCTTCAGCTCGCCCGTGCGTAAACGCTGATTGGTTTCGTACTGAAACTTGCGGCGCAGCAGTCCGCCGGGGTCGTCGGGCACCCGCCGCAACCATTGTTCGAGCGCTTCTGCGTTTTCGTCGCGGGGCTCGTCGCTCTGTTGTGCCTGGGCCTGCTGCTCGGCGGCGGCTTCCGCCTCGGCTTCCTCCGCGGACTGCTCTGAATCCTGCTGCTCCTCAGACTGCTCCCCCGGCTCCGGGGGTGCGTCCTGGTCCTGCGGTTCGCCGGCGCCGCTCTGCTCGGACTGCTCGCCATCCTGTTGCGATTGCTCCGGCTGCTCGCCATCCTGCTGCTGGTTCGCGTTCTGCCGTTCCTGCTCTTCGAGCAGCTGTTCCACCAGTGCCTTGTTGAAAGCGGCGTCCTCATGGTCGGGCATCGCCGCGAGGGTCTGCTCATACTGGTCGATGGCAGCTTCGTAGCGCCCCATGCGGGCCAGGGAATTGCCGAGGTTGTAGCGGTCGTCGATGTCCTGACCCTGGCCGAAGACGTTTGCCGCGCCCGCGAAATCGCCAGACCGGTAGTCGGCAACAGCGCGCCACTGGGGATCCTCGAACAGCGTCGCCGCAATTTCCGGAGCGCCCTCCAACAGGCGCCGGTGCGCCTGCTGATCAGGCCGCGCCCAGAGGCTGCGCCAGAATCGTTCGATCGGTCCGGGGGGTTCCACGGCGCGGTTGATCTCAGCTTCGCTGGGCGTGGTGTCGGGCGGCACCAGCTCCATCGCGGCTGCGCTGGCCGGGTGCGGTGCGCAGAGGCTTGCGCTGCCGAGCAGGCCGGCGAGCAGCAGTGGCAGCGGTGGGACGCTTACGAAGACGCCGCGGCGGAAGCCGACCGCGAGCAGCGGCAGCGCGAACAGCGCCAGCCAGTGGCCCCGGTCCGCCCAGACGTCAAACAGGCGGTCGCTCTCGGCGGCCGCCTCCATGGTCGCCAGCGGCGTGGCCAGCAGCGCTTCGACGTCGCTGTCGCCGACCGCAGCCCGCCGGTACCGGCCGTAGCTGGCATCGGCGATCTCCTCGAGCTTTCCCTCTGCCAGCTTCGGCCGCACCGCTTCGCCCTGCTGCGTGCGCAGGATGCGGCCGGGCTGGTTTGCGAAGTCCAGCGGCACGTTGCCGCCCGCGGCGGTGCCGACGCCGAGGATCGACAGCGGCATGGTGCGGTTGCGCAGCCGCAGCACAGCATTCGGCTGCTCGATGCTGTCCGTAACCAGCAGGATGCGGCCCTGCTGAAAGCCACCGTTGCGCAGCAGGTCCTGGGCCAGGCTGATCGCCGCGGCAGCATCGCTGCCGAGCACGGGCATCATGTCCGGTGACAGCGAGCTCAGGAGATTGATGATGGTGCGGGTGTCGTCGGTCAGCGGCGCGACCGCATGGGCGTCGCCCGCGTAGGCAATGAGACCGGTAAAGCCTTGCTGCCGCAGGCGCAGAATGTCCGTCACTTTCTGCCGCGCCCGGATCAGGCGGGAGGGTTCGACGTCTTCTGCAAACATCGACAGCGACAGATCGAGCACGATGACCAACCCGTCGGCGTCACGCTCGACGGGTTGCGGCAACCGTTCCCAGGTTGGCCCGGCCAGGCCGATCGTGGTCAGCAGCAGGCCCAGCCCCAGCAGCAGCGGCTGCCAGCGGCTGGCACTGTCCGTGCGGGGTTCCAGCAGCACGTTCAAGAGTTCCGGATCGATCGCTTCGGCAAAGCGGCTGGACAGCTGCTGCGTACGCCACCAGCGCCAGGCGAGCCACAGCAGCAGCGGCAGCGTCAGCAGCCAGTAGGGGCGGATGAAGTGCAGCTCGCTCATGGGGTGCCGGTTCCCCGGTTCTGACGGCGCAGCAGCAGCAGGGCAGCGAACAGAATCAGCGCGATCCCGAGGGGCCAGTGATACAGCGCACGGATCGGTCGATAGCGCTCCGCTTCCTGCTCAACCGGCTCCATGGCGTCTATCTCGTCATAGATCTCGCGGAGGCGATCAGTGTCCCGGGCCCGGAAGTAGCGCCCGTCGGTCAGCCGTGCGATGGCCGACAGCGTGTCCTCGTCGAGCTCCGCCGATGGGTTGACGACCCGCGAGCCCAGAGCGCCGAACAGCCCGGGCATTTTCAGCTGCATTTCATCTGCGCCGACGCCGATGGTGTAGATCTGAATATCTTCGAGCTGGGCCAGCTCTGCGGCTTTGACCGGCGCCACGGCGCCGACGTTGTTCGCGCCGTCGGTCAGCAGAATCAATACCCGTTCGCCGTCCTGTTTCTGCCGCAGCCTTTTGACCGCGAGCCCAATGGCATCCCCGATCGCGGTCTTGCCGCCGGCAATGCCGACCGGCGCCTCGACCAGCAGGCGCTCGACGCTGGCGAGATCGAAGGTCAGCGGTGCCTGCAGGTAGGCATTGGAACCGAAGAGAATTAACCCGATGCGATCGCCGGCGCGGCGCTTCAGAAAGTCAGCGACAACGGTTTTCACAACCGCCAGGCGATTGACGAACCGGTCACCGAGCTGCATGTCTTCGGTGCCCATGGAGCCGGAGATGTCGACCGCCAGCATCAGGTCGCGACCGCTGGCCGGCAGGCTGACTTCTTCACCCGCCCACTGCGGGCGGGCCAGAGCGGTGATCGCAGCCAGCCAGCAAAGCCACAGCAGCCCAAGGCGCGACAGGCGCGACAGTGAGCTGCTCAGCTGGCCGGCGCTGGTTTCGCTCGCGAAGCTGGCCACGTCTGGCACCAGCAGTGCAGCTTCCGGCCGCTCGGCAGGCTGCAGCAGGTGCCGCAGCAGCAGGGGTAGCGGCGCCAGCAGGAACATGGCTGGCCAGAGCCACTCGATCACGCGTCAGCCTCGCGGCGGCGGCGCCCAGGTACCCAGCGGTCCGCCCAGCGCCGCAGGGCGCGGCTGCGGGCGGCTTCGAGGGCACGGTCGATGAGGTCCGGCAACTCAGGCGGGATCGCTGGCGCGGTCGCCGCGAAGCGAGCGTTGGCCAGCACCTTGCCGGGACCGTGGCTGAAGCCGGTGCTGTCGGTCAGGCGGTCCAGCGCGAGCAGCCAGTCCTGGCCGCTGCTGGCAGCCACGCCACGGTCGTCGAGAGCGAACAGCAGCAGCCGTTTCAGGAGCGCGTTGCCGAGGTGCAGATAGCTTGCATCGTCGATCTGCCCGGCTGCCAGCTGCGTCTTCAGCTCGCCGTGTTCCCGACGCGCCTGACGGTGCGGCGCCAGCTCGCGCCGCAAGTCGATGCCGAGCCGAACGACCTGGGCCATGAGCAGCGCCAGCAGGGCTGCCAGCACCCACCAGCCGGGGGCCGGTGGCCACAGGCCTGGCGGTTCCGGCGTATGCAGGGCACGCAGCTGCTGCAGCGGATCGGCCTGCATCAGAAATGCATCCGGTTCAGGTCGATCTGCTCGTCGGTGCTGATCTGGCGATAGGGCACGCCAAGCCGTCGGCACTGGTCGGCCAACTGCTCGCAGTGCTGCGCAAACCGGTCCGCATAGTCGTTGCGCGCGCGGGCGCTCTGTCCGTCGAAGGTCAGCCGTTGGCGTCCGTCGGTGACCACGAAACGATCGCGAATCGGCAGCAGCGCCTCGAGCGGATCGACAATGTGGGCAACGGCGACGTCATTGCGTGCCGCGAGCGCCTGCAGGTTGGCGGTCCAGAACGCCGCGGCGGGAAGGAAGTCCGAGATCAGGTAGACACGATGCTGACTGCGGGCGAGGTGCCGCAGGCGCAGCAGGTCGGACTCCAGGCGGGCGCTGGGGGTCACTGCCGCATCCCGCGACAAGGCCTGATTGTGCTCGGCAACTTCCGCCAGGAAGCGGGCCACGGCGCGGGCGTTGTGCAGTGGCTTCTGGCTGCTTGAGCCGCTGGTGCCGCTGACCAGTCCGCCGACCCGGTCACCGGCATCGAGGCAGCGCCAGGCGAGACGCGCCGCGAGCTCTGCGGCGGCCACGGACTTCAGGCGCCTGCGGCTGCCGAAAAACAGGCTCCGGGTCTGATCGACGTAGATCAGCGTCGGTCGCTCGCGTTCCTCACGGAACACCTTGGTGTGCGGCTTGTTCTTGCGTGCGGTCACACGCCAGTCGATCGTCCGGACATCGTCGCCCGGCTGGTAGGCTCGAACCTCGGCAAAGTCGATACCACGCCCACGGAGATGGCTTTCGCGCTGGCCGCTGCTGCGACTGCGCTCGCGGGAGCTCCGCGGCTGCGTGAAGGGCCCGACCCGCAGGGACAGCATTGCTTCCAGGGACACATAGGCGCCACGGAAGTCATGGTCCGGGTTGTGGAAGGTCCCGGGCGAGGGGGGCGCCGCCGCTCCGCTCATGCTTACGGCGCCGGAACCCTGCGTAGCAGGTCGGCGATGAGCTGATCCTGCGTAACGCCGTCGGCCTCGGCCTCGAAGGTCAGCAGGATACGATGGCGCAGGCAATCCGGTGCAACCTGCTGAACGTCCTCCGGCGTTACGAAATCACGGCCGCTGAGCCACGCGTGCGCGCGGGCACAGATGTCCAGCGCCAGCGTGCCTCTGGGACTGGCCCCAAAGGCGATCGGGGAATCGCTGCTGCTTTCTCGGGTCGCCATGACCAGTTCGACCAGATAGCGCTCCACGGGTTCAGCCATGTGCAGTCCGGCAAGGGCCTGGTTGGCGGTAAAAACGTCGGCCTCGGTCAGTTGCTCGGGCGCGCTTGCTGCCTGCGTGCTGCCGACCTCGGACCGCACCAGGCGCAGGATCTCGACTTCGGCAGAGCGGTCCGGATAGCCGACGTTGACGTGCAGCAGAAACCGATCGAGCTGTGCTTCCGGCAGCGTGTAGGTGCCTTCCTGCTCGATCGGGTTCTGCGTGGCCATGACCATGAACAGCTTCGGCAAGGGAAAGGTCGCGCGGCCGACGCTGACCTGGTGCTCGGCCATGGCCTCGAGCAAGGCGGACTGCACCTTTGCCGGCGCCCGGTTGACCTCGTCCGCGAGCACCAGGTTATGGAAGATCGGGCCTTCCTGAAACCGGAACGAGCCGTCTTCGGGGCGGTAGATCTCGGTGCCAGTGATGTCGCTCGGAAGCAGGTCCGGGGTGAACTGAATCCGGTGGAACTCTCCGTCCACGGCGCCGGCAAGCTCTTTGACCGCTCGGGTTTTAGCAAGCCCCGGGGCGCCCTCCACCAGCAGGTGGCCGCGGCAGATCAGCGTCATGAGCAACCGCTCGAGCAGAGCCTCCTGTCCGATGATGCGGCCACGGAGCCAGTCCTTGATGGCCAGCACTTTGGTCTGCAGATCGGCTTGGACGAGAGGCTCTTGCATTGATCGGTTCTTGGACTGGCGAAAAGTCCGCCATTCTAGCAGCCTGGTGCGAAAGTCTCGTTTGCGCAGCGCACCCGGCCGGTGCCGTCCTGACCGGGGCAGCGCCCGCTGTGGAGCCGCACCAGCTGAAAGGACCAGCCCCTGGGCGGTGCTGAGCTACCGGTCCGCAAGTCCTGCGACGCGGGCTGGACAGACTATGCTTTCCCAGGTGACCGCAGCGCTCGGACCTGCCAGCCGATGGTTTATCAAGTGTATCTGGACCTCTCCGCGCAGGCGCTGTCGCGCTACTACGGTGGCCATGCCAGCGTGGTTCGGGTTCAGGCGCTCGGTGGCACCTGGGTGCAGTTTCCCGCTGCGGTGCTGCGGGCCCATGTGGAACGCGACGGATTGCGTGGCTGGTTTCAGATCGAAACCGATGCCGAGCACCGCCTGAAGTCCTTTCGACCCCTCGCCGCGGGCAGTTAACATGGTGCCATGCAGATCGACCCGGCGCCTTTGTGGTATCGCGGACTCAGGACCGCGCTCTTTGCGCTGCCACCGGAAACCGCTCATCGCCTGACCCTCAACGCCATTCGCAGCCTGGGCACCCTTGGCCCTGCACAACCCTGTGCCGGATCCACGCCGCGACGGCTGCTGGGGCTGGAGTTTGCCAACCCGGTTGGCCTTGCAGCGGGCTGGGACAAGGACGGCGAGGCGCTGGCGGGCCTGAGCCACATCGGCTTCGGCTTCGTTGAGGTCGGTACCGTGACGCCGCGGCCGCAGCCCGGAAATCCGAAACCGCGGATGTTCCGTCTGCCGGAAGAGCAGGCCCTCATCAATCGGCTGGGTTTCAACAATGGCGGCGCCGCACGGCTCGCCGAGCGCGTACGGCGCTTTCGGGAACGCTACCCGACGACGAACCTGCGCATCGGTATCAACATTGGGAAGAACCGCGATACCGCCGTCGAGGATGCCGCCAGCGACTATCTCGCGGCCTTCAATGCGGTGGTCGACTGCGCGGACTACGTCACCGTCAACCTGTCCTCGCCCAATACGCCGGGCCTGCGTTCCCTGCAGAGCCGGGAGGCGCTGAGAGCGCTGCTGGCGCCGCTCAAAGAACGCCAGCAGGCCGTCAGCGGCGGCACGCGGATAAAGCGACCGCTGGTGGTCAAGGTAGCGCCGGATCTCGATGCCGACGAGATGGATGCGATAGCTGAGGAACTGCTGGCGGCCGAGGTCGAGGGACTGATCGCTACCAATACGACGATTACCCGGCCGGTGGGGCCGCACCCGCTGGCCGACCAAGCCGGGGGTCTCAGCGGCAGGCCGCTGAAGCCGCTGAGCGCGAAAACCGTGGCGGGCTTTTCCGATCGCCTCGAAGGGCGGATTCCGATCATCGGCGTAGGCGGGGTCAGCTCGGCAGCAGACGGCCAGGCGCTGCTGGCTGCCGGAGCCAGCCTGCTGCAGCTCTACACCGGATTCATCTACCAGGGTCCGACGCTGGTGCGCGCGCTGGCCCGGCTCTGACGCCCGGGTGCAATTGCAGCCGCACGGCTAAAGCTTTCCAACCGCCGGTCGATACCTTCAGCACTGACCTCTCGTCTCTGGCTGCGCACGGAATCGATGCCTATGCAGATCTTCTTTGGTGCTCCGGCACCGTTTGCCTATCCCTCAGCGCCAGCGCTGGCTGCAAGCGCGCCCACTCACAGCACACCCGCACCAGCTGGGGCGGGCGTGGGCACGGGCTCCGCCGCAGGCAGCGCCTTCAGCCTGTTCGGCAATCCCTATGCTTTTGCCGGCCCAGCGGCGGCGGGCAGTGGCCACACGGTGGTGAACAGCACCAACGCCCTGCAGAGCGGCCCGGCAACTGGCGCCGCAGCATCCGGTTCCCCGGCTCCGGCGCCGCTGCCGGCGGCGAGCTTCGGTGGCGGCTTTGCTGGTGGTTACCTGGTCCCCGCCTTCGCTGCGCCGGTGATGGTGCCTGGGTTCTTTGTGGTGGCGGTGCCCTATGCGGTTGCCGCGCCTCAGGGTGGCCAGCCACCGGTGCCCGATTCAGCTCCGGCGCCGTCGACCGGCGCTGACGTTGAGCCCGCACCGACACCGGTACCGGCGGCACCAGCACCCGTGACAGCGGCGCCGGTCATCGATGTGGTGCCCGCTGCTGACGAGGCGGCGCGGGCCGATGCAGCTGACACGCCGCAAAGCCGGGCGCTGACGCGTCTCTACGACGGGCGTAGCGAGGTGAGCTTCGCCCTGTCGCTCACGACCCTCGAGGGGGATACCGTGAGCATCGATTTCCGTCAGGCGGCATCGGCTGCGCAGGGAGTCGTGATCGACGGCGACGGTGAAGAGTGGCTGCAGCGGGATCCCGCGGCGGAGCGCGAGGACAGCTTCCAGCTGACGATCGAAGGCAACCTCAACGTCGAGGAACGGCGGGCGATCGATGCGCTGATGGACGAGGTGCTTGCGTTGTCGGATGCCTTCTTCCGCGGCGATGACCGCGCAGTGACCCAGGGGCTCATGACCCTGAATCTTGATGGCCAGACCCTTTCCGAGATGGCACTGTCGCTGACCGTGACGCAGTCCGTCGAAGTCCAGCGCGGCTACGGCCGTGAACTGGATGCGCTCGACCAGCTCCGCCGCAGCGGCGGTGAACGCCTGGCAACCCTTGAGTACCTGGCATCGGCGCAGAAGCAGCTGATCGATCAGGCGCGCGAGATCTTCGACGCGCCGAGCGCGGTGCGGTTCGTGCGCGATGCGCTCGGTCCCCTGCTGCAGGGCGCGATGGACAGCCTGAACGATGCGCTGGAGGGCACCTTTGCTGCCGCTGAGACGACCGCCGCGGATGCGGTGCTCCTGCCGAGCGCAACGGACCGCGAAGAAGGGCAACCGGAACGCGGTTCGGGCCAGGTTGCCGACGCTCGGGACGAGGCCCGCGCAGCTAGCTGATGTCCTGGGATCGGCTGCGGCGCAGGGCGCTGGTACAGAGCGCTTCCAGCAGCTCCGGGAACCGGTAGCCAAGCGCCTGAGCGCCGTCCGGGTAGAGGCTCGTCGGGGTCATGCCGGGCATGGTGTTCGTTTCCAGCAGCACCAGCTCGCCCTTCGGACGCACGATGAAATCTGACCGCGACAGGTCGCGCAGCCCCAGTGCCCGATGCGCGGCCAGCGCGACGACCTGGAGCCGATCGTTGACGGCTGCCGGCAGCCGTGCAGGAATGATGTGTTCGCTCTTTCCAGCTGCGTAGCGATTGGTGTAGTCGTACCATTCGCCGGCAGCTGTCACGATCTCGATCGGTGGCATGGTTGCCGCGGATCGTCCGGCCAGGTCGAGCACGCCGACCGTCGCTTCGATGCCGTCGACGAACGGTTCCGCGAGCCAGCCACCGGTCCAGCTTTGAACGGCGTCCAGCGCTTCGGCCACCGCCGCTGCGCCGTGCAAGCGCAGTACGCCGAGCGCCGAGCCTTCCGTCCGTGGCTTGATCACCAGGCGGTCGCCCAGCACGTCGAGCAGGCGGGTCGCCAGGCTGGCCGGGTCGAGGTCGTCGGGCCAGCGGTCGAACGACAGCTCCGTGGCGACCGGTAGCCCGGCTGACCGGAAGACGTGTTTTGCCAGGGTCTTATCCATCGCCGTGCTGCTGCCGTGCACGTTGCTGCCGACGTAGGGCAGACCGACGATTTCGAGAAAACCCTGGATGGTGCCGTCCTCGCCCACAGCTCCGTGCAGGGCCGGGAAGACCACGTCTGGTGCCAGCTCGAGGAGTGCCGTTGGCAGCTGCTGGTCGAGCTCCAGGATGGTGACCGCATGGCCGCGCTCCCGCAGGGCAGCGGCAACACCCTGTCCGGAGACGCGGGACACCTCTGCCTCACGGGAGCTGCCGCCGCTGATTACGGCGATGCGCAGCGGTTGCTGCGGTTCGGTGGTGTTGGTCGTCTTGTCAGTCGTCATGGCTCGAGCTCAGCGACGGCTCCTCTCCGGCAGCAGGCTGTGCCGCGGGTCCAGGCAGGTCCAGCGTTCGTGATCGCGCCAGGCGCCGTTGATGTAGAGATAAGCGGGGGACACGCCTTCGAACACGAAGCCCGCACGCCGGGCGAGCTGGATCGACCGGGTGTTGTCGGGTTGGATGTTGGCCTCCAGACGATGCAGACCCAGGGTCGTGAAGGCATAGCGTTTGACCTGCTCCAGCCCCTCGAGCATATAGCCGCGGCCGCCGTGCCCGGCCGCGGCGTAGTAGCCGAGCGTCGCGCTGAGAAAGGAGCCGCGCACGATGTTGTTGATGTTGATCACCCCGACGATCAGGCCGGTGCTGCGAAGACAGATGAGCTGTCCATCGTGGTCTTCACGGCTCAGACGTGCCAGGTAGTGATCAAAGGCGACGGGTGTGCGGGGCGGGCTGATCCAGGGATCGTGGAGTGATTCGCTGGCGCGAGTCATTTCCAGAAACTCGCGGCGGTCGGCACGCACCACCGGTCGGAGCGCAACCCGCAGCTGAGGCTGCTGCTGCTCAGCCATCGGTGTGCCGGGCACCGCTGTCGTCTGGTCGGCCCCGCTGGGCTTCGAGCTGAAAGATATCCCAGAGCGTCGGCGGGACGATGGCGATGCCGAGGATGAGCAGGTACAGCGGCTCCGGGCGCAGCAGGGATTCGCCGTTTGCCAGAGCCGGCCAGCGAAAGCCGTCCGCCTGCCAGCCGAGCAGCCCCGCGGTGGCGAGTCCGAAAGCAAGGGTGAGAAGCCCGAAGCGGCTCAGGTAGCGAAACACCAGTGCGGCCCTCACGAGTACGCGTGCGAGCCGCTTTCAGTCGCGCGGGGCGGGCAGGAAGTAATAGCCGGCGCCACGTTCAGCGAACCAGGCACGCTCGAAGGCGCGGCGTGGATAGCGACGGCGGACGGCATCGGGACGTTCACCGGCAGGATCATTCACGAGCACGTTGTCAGCGTCAACACCGTATACCAGCACCAGGTGGCCGCCAGACTGGGCCTGCGGTGCCCCCGGCAGCGCGCCGTTTGCATAGCGGATGCTGGCGACCACCGGGATACCCGCTGCCAGCAGGCGGGTCACCGGCGTCCAGTCGCTGAAGGATTCCACCGCGCCGAGCGCCTGGTGCCGGCTGGCTTGATAGACGTTGAGCGGCCAGACGCCATACATGCCCGTTGCCGGGTCCCGGCAGGCGGCGGTGAAGGTCTTCCAGTCTACGGTGTAACCCTGCTGCAGGAGCGCCATCGTGGTTGCCGTCGGCGAGCAGATCCGCATGGCGATAGCGGGATCGGCGAGCCGCTGCGACAGCGTCGGTGGCGCTGGCGTGACCAGGGGCTCGGGAGCGTTCGGTGCAGGGGTGAGCTGCGGTCGTAAGCTGAGGGTGATCAGACAGCAGCTCGACAGCGCCGCTGCCGGCTCGACCTCGAGCAGCAGTTGAGCGGCTGGCAACGCTTCGCGAATGTGGAAGTAGTCCAGGTGTTGCTCGACCGGTGCGCCGCTGCCGGCGGCGGCCGGGTTCCCGGCCGGCAGCTCCTCGGCGGCTGACGGCACGGGGGCCAGCGGCACGTCTGCGAGGCTGAAGCGGAAGCGATAGGGTTCGGTGGCCAGGCTGGCGCAGCTCGGCAGCACCATCATGCCAGGAGCCAGCGGCGGCAGATCGAAGCACAGCAGTGCCCGATTGCCGTTGGTGAGCACCGGTGGCAGCGGTGCCAGCGGACCGAGAGGATGTCGGTCACCGGTCTGCGCATCGGCAAAGCGCAGCACCTGCGATCGCGTGTCCTGGCTCATCTCCCGTATCCTTGCGCGTAGAGTCCGGCACAGGTTTCGACGCGTTGAACACACCCACCCTTGACCTCATGACCACCGACCACTGTGCGCTCTGCGACGCCGCACTTGACTGGTTGCTGGCCGCGCCGCTCGCCCGGGGGCTGAAGCTCGGCACCATCGACATCAGCACCGACGAGGGGCTCTTCGAACGTTACGCCGAACGGGTGCCGGTGCTGGTCCTGTGTTGCGATGGCATCGTCCAGGGCGAACTCAACTGGCCGTTTACCGAAGCAGCGCTCGAGAAGCTCCTGCGGAGTCCGGACCTGACCGCTGGCGATCGTGGTGATCACTGACCAATCTGGGCAACGCCGCGGCGGCCCCCGGGCCCCGTGACGAGCAGCTCGCCGGGATAGAGCGTGGGCTGATCGACGTCGAGGCGGCTGCTGTAGACCTGGCTGAAAGCCAGCACGTTCTGCACGTAGTTGCGGGTTTCGTTGAAGGGAATGCTCTCGATCCAGACATCCATCGGCAGTTCGCTGGCCTCCCGGATCCAGCGGTCGACCCGCCGTTCGCCGGCGTTGTAGGCGGCAATCGCAAGGGGGCGGCTGCCGTCATAGCGAGCCAGCAGGAAGGCGAGGTAGTGGCTTGCAATTTCGATGTTGGTGCTCGGCCGGTACAGCGCTGTGTTGGTCGGCTTCGGCAGCCCCACCCGTTTGGCTACCCAGCTTGCCGTGGTCGGCAGCAGTTGCATTAGGCCGCGGGCGTTTGCGCTCGATCGCGCACGAGGATCGAAAGCGCTTTCCTGCCGGGTGATGGCCATGAGCAGCGTCAGGGGAACGCTGGTGGCCTGATTCATGCGTCGGTACTCGACGAGATGACCGAGCGGAAAACGCAGCTCCAGATCATCGCGCAGCCCCGCTGCATTCGCGGCGGCGACGCCTTCCCGCAGCCAGCCAATCTGCTGGGCCAGCACTGCGGCTGCGGCCTGTTCCTGAGGTGTGAGGTTATTGAGCATGGCGCGCCATTCGCGCCGGGCCGAGATTCGTTCGCGCACCGCGAGGAGTTCCAGCGCACGCTGCGCCTCAGGACGGTCAGCCACCTGGCGCACGAGCTCCGGCGGCACGCGGGTGTGGCGCTCGTTGAGCTGTGGCGGCAGACCGCGCAGCTCCGCCGCGAGGAAACCGTAGTAGCTGCGCTTGCCGGCCAGGGCATCGTAGGTTTTGAGCACACGCTCGTTCTGGCCGTAGTTCTGTTCCAGCGCGCGTCCGAGCCAGTACTGCCAGCGGTCGTTGCTACGGCGTTCCAGCGGCAGCACTTCAATGTACTCCACCACCCGCGACCAGTTCTGGCTCAATACCGCCTGTCGCGCCAGGTCCTCGAGGGTGCCGACGGCCAGGTCGCCCGGCAGACTGCGCGGGAAGCTGCCGTCGCGCGCCCGGCGTTTCAGCAGCTGCTCGGCGATCACCGTTCTTGTGTCGTCGCTGAAGGCGAAGTCGTCGAAGCGGGTCCACAGGGATTCTGCGGCGCTCCGGTCGTCCCGGCGGGCCAGGCGCTTCAGGGCATGTTCGACCACATCGCGGCCCTGGCTCGAATCCCGCTGCAGCAGGCCGGTCCGGGCGATGGTCTCCGGGCGCGTGTGCGCGCGGTAGTAGAGATCGGCCCAGGGTCGCTGCGTGCCACCGCTGCGATCGAACAGCGAGGTCAGGTAGCGCGCCAGGCTGCGTTCGTTGTTCTTCAGCGCCAGCCCGAGCCGCTGCCAGACCATCGACTCCGTCAGCCGGTCAGCGTCGATCCAGGCCTTGAACAGAGGGTCGCACGCCTTCGGCTGTGACTTGCCCACCGTCCACAGCCGCGCGACCTCGTCCAGCGCGCTGCGATCGCCGGTCGCCAACCGTGCCCGCAGGTGGAAACAGCGCAGGTCCGCGCTGCTGCGAGGCTCATAGTCCTTCAGCAGATCTGACCAGAGCCGGTACTGGCCGAGATAGCGCAGCCAACGGCTGCGCAGCAGCGGGGTGACGGGCAGCTCGGGGTGCTCCCGAAAAAAGGCCCGGATCTCGGTAGCGCTGGCGGAGCTCATGGTGTTGCGCAGCCGCTGGTAGCGCAGGTAGGGCTGCAGCAGGTAGTCGTCGAGCTCACGCTCGATGCGCTTGAAGCGGTCCAGCTGGCCGTCGCGCAGAGCGACCAGGGCGCTGATGAAGCGTTGGCGATCGCTGTAGCTTGCCGGTTGCGGCACCAGCGACAGGCCGGCAGGCGCGCTGGTGCCGGTCGCCAGCACGATCAGGATCAGCACGAGAGGGCGCAGCGGCGAACCGTGCCCGCGCAGAATGGTGGCGTGAGGCATGGGCGTCAGCTGTCGTCCTGGTCGCCGTGGTGCCCACCGACACGGACGGCGAGCACGTCACAAGTCGCCCCGTGCAGCACGCCGTTGGCAGTTGAGCCGAGCAGCAGCGCAAGGCCAGCGCGGCCATGGCTGCCAACGACGATCAGATCAGCCTCGAGGTTGATCGCCGCGCGCTGCAGCTCCGACTCGGGGCGACCGAAGATCAGGTGCTGGCGCTCGTCGGGAATCCCTATGCGTTCCGCGAACTCGTGCAGCTGTGACTTGGCCTGCTCGTGGATCTGTTCCTGCACGCTGGACAGATCCATAGGGACATCACCACCGTAAGCGAGGCTCAGGGGCTCCACGACATGCGCAACGTGCAGCTCGGCCGCATAGACCTCTGCCAACGCGCGTGCGCGTTCTGCCACAGGCACCGCTTCTGCGGTCAGATCCACGCCCAGGAGAATGCGTTGGTATGCGGTCATCGTGCTTCCTGCATCGGTTTCGGCGACGATACCCGCAAAGCGCGCGCAGCCTCAATAGAATCATCGGGGACTTCGAGGCCAGTACTCGAAAGCGGATAGGCACGCCGGTGGGGTACGGCAAGGCGGCTGACAAAGACAGCCACGAGCGGGCGACGAACGATTTCAACAGGACCGGCAGTCAGGACCACAGCATGACCTGGATCGCGATCATTGGACTCATCATCATCGTTGGTTTCGGGCCGCTCATGTGGCTGCGTCCGACGAACAAGGACCGGCGCCTCGCGGCGCTGCGCTCGAAGGCACGGTCGATCGGATTTTCCATGAGCGTGAAGTCCCTGCCGCGGCTGGACCCGGCACCGGAAGAACGTGTTTCGGCTGGTGGTAAACCCCGTGAGGCAACGCAGCTGCTGGCGGTCTATGAGTGGTTGATGGCACGGCGGCTGCCCGCCATGGAGGGGTTCCGGATTCTGCGTGGTCCGGCGGCCGACGCGCTCAGCCGGCCCGCTGTGGCCGTCAGCAGCGGCTGGTACTTCGATCCGGAGCAGACCTTCCCACCGGCTGGTTGGGCGACGCTGGCGCCGTCCCTCGAGGCTCATCTTGCTGCGCTGCCCGGCGACGTCGCCGCCCTGGCCCTGGAACCGCGGCAGATTGCGCTGTACTGGCAGGAAAGTGCCGGAAATGATCCCTCGGCGGTGGAGCGGCTGAAGGACTGGTGTATTGGTCTGGAGGCCGCATTGCAGGCCGCTTCTGCGCACTCCGAGGCAGCAGAGTCGCCGCTCGAGAGCGACGATGTGCCTTGACAGCGCTTTTTTTCAGCCCGTATAACGTCGCCGATTTCGGATTCTGGCCGAATAAGACCAAATTCGAAGGAGTCGTCCCGGTGGCCGGTCTGCTGGCCACCGCCGGATATCAGGATCCAGTTGCTACGCTCAGCAATGAAGAACCTGCCGCTGGTCCTGACTGAGGCGCCGGCGGCTTCGAGCGGAGCGCTGCCAGGGTTCCCAGGCCCGCGTCTGCTGTCGCACAGCCGGCGCGCCATAGAGAGGAGCGTATGCCCCGATCGCTAGTGATTGTCGAGTCGCCTGCCAAAGCCAAGACAATCAACAAATACCTCGGCCGCGACTTCATCGTGAAGTCCAGCGTCGGACACATCCGCGACCTGCCGACCGGCAGCAAGGGATCGGATCCGAAGGCGCGCGCGGCCGAAGCGGCCAAGACCCGTGCCCTGCCCGTTGAAGAGCGTGAGCAGTACAAGCGGCTGCGCGCCCGCCAGCAGCTGGTGCGGCGGATGGGGGTTGACCCCGACAACGACTGGCAGGCTGATTACGAGGTGCTGCCCGGCAAGGAAAAGGTGGTGGCTGAGCTCGTCAAGCTGGCCGAGAACGCCGAGACCATCTACCTCGCTACGGACCTCGACCGGGAAGGCGAGGCGATTGCCTGGCACCTGCGCGAAACCATTGGCGGCGATCCGTCGCGGTACCGCCGGGTCGTGTTCAACGAGATTACCCGCAAGGCCATTCAGGAGGCTTTCGAGGATCCCGGCGAGCTGAACGAAAACCGCGTCAATGCGCAGCAGGCGCGCCGCTTTCTCGATCGGGTCGTCGGGTTCGAGCTGTCCCCACTGCTCTGGGGCAAAGTGGCCCGGGGTCTGTCCGCGGGCCGCGTGCAGTCCGTTGCGGTGCGCCTGATCGTCGAGCGCGAGCGCGAGATCCGGGCGTTCGTGCCGGAGGAGTTCTGGGAAGCCTTTGCCGACCTCAAACGGGCGGACGGCACGGATCCGTACCGTTTTCAGGTGGCGAAGCAGGGCGGGGAGGCGTTTCGCCCCACTTCCGGGGCAGCAACGGACACCGCGCTGGCGAGCCTCCGGGAAGCTGCTTACGTGGTCAGCAATCGTGAAGACCGCCCGACGCAGAGCCGGCCCAGTGCGCCTTTTATTACGTCCACGCTGCAGCAGAGCGCGTCGACGCGTCTCGGTTTCAGCGTCAAGAAGACCATGACCATGGCGCAGCGGCTCTATGAAGCCGGCTACATCACCTACATGCGGACTGATTCGACGAACCTGTCGTCCGAAGCGGTGACGGCCTGCCGTGACTATATCGACAAGAAATTCGGCAGCCAGTACCTGCCGGACCAGCCCAAAGTCTATACGAGCAAAGACGACGCCCAGGAGGCGCATGAAGCGATCCGGCCCTCCAACGTCGGTACGCTGACCGAACACCTGGACGGTGTCGATGATGACGCCAAACGGCTCTACGATCTGATCTGGCGTCAGTTCGTCGCCTGTCAGATGCCGCCCGCGCAGTACACGAGCACTACGGTGACCGTTACCGCAGCCGACTTCGAGCTTCGGCTCCGCGGCCGCATCCTGCGTTTCGAAGGCTACACGAAAGTGCTGCCCGCACTGACGCGGAAGGACGAAGACCGGCAGCTGCCGGACTTCGAGGTCGGCGAGACGCTGGCTCTGGCCGATGTTGAGGGCGTGCAGCACTTCACCAAGCCACCGCCGCGCTTCGGCGAGGCGAGCCTGGTGCGTGAGCTCGAAAAGCGCGGCATCGGCCGACCCTCGACCTACGCGGCAATCATCTCGACGATCCAGGATCGCGGCTACGTAACCCTCGACTCGCGGCGCTTCTATGCCGAGAAGGTGGGCGAGCTGGTTACCGATCGGCTGCAGGAGCAGTTTCGCAACCTGATGGACTACAGCTTCACCGCCGAGATGGAAGAGGAGCTCGACAAGATCGCTGAAGGCGAGACGGCCTGGCGCGAGGTGCTTGACGAGTTCTACGGTGACTTCAGCGATAAGCTGGTACAGGCGCAGGATCCGGATCAGGGGATGCGGCCGAACACGCCGACCGATACTGACATCGAGTGTCCGACCTGCGGGCGCATGATGCAGATCCGCACCGCCAGTACGGGCGTGTTTCTTGGCTGTTCAGGATACACCCTGCCACCGAAGGAACGGTGTACGCAGACCATGAACCTGATTCCGGGTGACGAGGCGGTCGACGTCGACGCGGATGAAGAGGCCGAGTCGAAGTTGCTGCGCTCGAAGCATAAGTGCCCGAAGTGTGGCACGCCCATGACCAGCTACCTGGTCGACGAAGCGCGTAAGCTGCATGTCTGCGGCAACAACCCGGACTGCGATGGCTTCGAGCTGGAGGTCGGTCAGTTTCGAATCAAGGGCTACGATGGCCCGGTGATCGAGTGCGACAAGTGTGGCGCCGATATGCAGCTCAAGACCGGACGTTTCGGCAAGTACTTCGGCTGTACTGCCGAGGACTGCAAGAACACCCGCAAGCTGCTGCGCAGCGGCGAACCGGCGCCGCCAAAGGCGGATCCCGTGCCGATGCCTGAACTGCGCTGTGAGAAGGTCGACGATTATTACCTGCTCCGCGACGGTGCGTCGGGGATCTTTCTGGCCGCGAGCCAATTCCCGAAACACCGTGAGACCCGCGCACCGCTGGTGAGCGAGCTGAAGCCACACGCCAACGAGCTTGATCCCAAGTTCTCCTACCTGCTTACGGCACCTACGGAAGACCCGGAAGGTAATCCGGCGCAGATCCGTTACAGCCGTAAGACTAAGGAGCAGTACGTTCAGTCGGAGATTGATGGCAAGGCCAGCGGCTGGCGCGCGTTCTACGACGGCAAGCAGTGGGTGGAGCAGGGCGAAGTGAAGAAGCCCGGCGCGAAGAAGAGCACGGCCAAGAAAAAGGCGGCCACCAAGAAGAGCGCTGCGGCGAAAAAGGGCGCTGCGGCGAAAAAGAGTGCTGCGGCGAAAAAGAGTGCCGCGGCGAAAAAAAGCGCTGCTGCGAAAGGCGCGGCGGCAAAAAAATCTGCCAGTGCCAGAAAGAAGAGCAACGCAGCCGAGTCAGAAGGGACGGCAGAGAGCTGACGTAGTGTTCGCCTGGTTGCGCTCGATAAACCCTTCGATCATCGAGCGTCCAGGGTCGTGTTGCTACGACGGATGAGCCGGACGACGCGCACAGGCGTTGGTCGCTCGCACAGTAGCCGCCGCGTCGCTAGAGGTGCTGGCGCAACACGCCGACGCTGAGCCCTTCGATGGCGAACTGCTGAGCTCGCAGGTCGACAACGATGGGCTGGTACGCATCGTTTTCCGGCAGCAGCTTCACTTCGTGTTTTTTGGTGCCGGGCTGGAAGCGCTTCACGGTTACCTCGTCATCAACCCGCGCTACGATGACCTGACCCGGCTCGGCGATCTCGCACTTGTGGACGGCGAGCAGGTCGCCATCGAGGATACCGATCCGGTTCATGCTGTCACCCTCGACGCGCAACAGGTAGTCAGCCCGTGGGTGGAACAGCTCGGCACCGAGGTCGAGATGATCCTCTATATGCTCGACCGCGAGCAGGGGCGCACCGGCGGCGACTTTGCCGACGATGGGCAGGCCGTTGTCCTCTGGCAGACGAATACCGCGCGAGGTGCCTGGTATCATCTCGATAGCGCCCTTCCGTGCGAGCGCTTTCAGGTGTTCTTCGGCTGCGTTGGGTGATTTGAAACCGAGCTGCTGGGCGATGTCGGCGCGGGTTGGTGGATAACCGGTGGCCTGTATATGGCTCCTGATCAGTTCCAGCACCTCGGCCTGGCGAGGGGTCAGTTTGATGGCGGCGTTGGGCATGATCGCTCCAGGTTGAGGGTATTCCAGGTCACGTCTGTTCGGGGCACCGTGGTGCCCTGCAGGGCGGCGCGACGGCAAGGTGTTTGCGGAGTCCGCGCACGCACGAGTTACCAGTTCAGTTCTGCTTCAGCAGTCTCAGATATAGTGTTGAATTGCATGCTTTTTGATCTGTAATCTTGCGCCCACTGTGACAGTTCTGCGATTCGTTCATCCCATTTTTTTTGCCGCCTGTGGCTTTGTTGCCGCCTGTGGCTTTATTGCCGTACGCGGCTTTGTTGCCGCCTGTGGCTCTGTTGCCGTCTGTGGCTCTGTTGCCGTACGCAGCTTTAGCGCTGTAAGTGGCTTCAGCGCAGTCTTTGGTTTGACCTCCGGTGCTGGCTTCGCCTTCGCCGCTAGCTCAGGCGCTGTGCCCGCCTGCGTGTTGGGTTGTTTGCCGCTTCGTCAGTTCTTGCGTCAGTTCTAGCGTGAGTTCTGTTACCAATTCTTCGGCCGGTTCTTCTGTCAGTTCCTCTGCCAGTTCCTCTGCCCGTTCTTCTGCCAGCCCGTCCGCCGACACGGGCGTTGTCCGGTGCGGGGGGGTGGGCTCAGGTTCTTCAAGTTCTTCTGGATCTCCTGGTTCCTCAGGCTCTTCCGGCTCTTCAGGCTCTTCAGGCTCTTCTGGATCCACAGGCTACTGGTTAAGAGTACAGCCTGTAAAAACATACAGTAAGCATAGCCTGTCCCGCTGGTGCGCCGCAATCGCCTGCTCGCTGGCCCTCTGCAGCGTGTCGGCTCCGCTGCGGGCAGCCATCGCGGCCGACGCGCGGACTGACCGGCCAGTTTGGCTGACGCAGCCGGATCAGCTCGAGGCAATGCCTGACGCCGCGGCCGGCCGGGAAATCATGGCGTGGGTTGATCGCTGGGACAGCGGTTTTGGTGATCTGAACGTCGAGCTGACCATGCGCCTGCGGACCCGCAAAGGCCGTGAGTCGGAGCGCTCCCTGCGGATCGCGCAGCTCGAGATGCCCGACGATGGCGATCGGCTGCTGGTCTTGTTCGACACGCCCAGGGCTGTGCGCGGTACCGCGCTGCTGAGCTACTCGCACGCGGTTGGGGAAGATGATCAGTGGCTGTATCTGCCGGCGTTTGCCCGAACGCGTAAAATTGCAGCGCGCAACCGTTCCGGCCCGTTTCTGTCCAGCGAGTTCGCCTTTGAAGACCTGGTCGCACAGGAGCTCGAGAAATTCACCTACCGCTATCTCGGCCGCGGGGCCTGCGGCGAGCTGTCCTGTCTGACCGTGGAGCGTACGCCCCTGGATCGCTTCTCCGGCTACAGCCGGCAGGTCGTTAAGGTGCATCCGCGCCACCTGCGCATCGAAGCCATCGATTACTACAACCGGTCCGGGCGGCTCCAGAAGCAGCTGACGCAGACCGGCTTTCAGCATTTCTCGGACCGGTTCTGGCGACCGGCAGAAATGCTGATGGTGAACCTCATCACCGGCAAGAGCACAGTACTCGAGTGGCGCAACTATCGTTTCGGTACGGGCCTCGACGCGGACCGCGATTTTTCCGTGGCTAGCCTTCGGCGTCAGCGATGATCGGCTGGGCTCTTGAAGCAGCGGGTTTGCGGCGTCGCCGACACTGCGACACCGTCAGCCGCCTGCTTCGCTGCTTCGGCGCGCTGCTGCTGGTCTTCGTTGCTGATGCAACAGTCGCTCCCCTGGCCGCGGCCGCGGCCACGCCCTCCGAACGCCTGGTGTTCGGCAGCTTTGCCCGGCTCGATAATGCGGAGGCCTTTGCCAGGCGCCTGAACGCGCTGTTCGACCGCGAGGACTTGCATGTTCCCACGGTGGCCAACGCGCCCGATGGCCTGCACCGCGTCCAGACCGCACCGCTCGCGGCAATCGACAAGACGCGCCTGATGCAGCGTGCGGAGCGCGCGGGTCTGGCTTTCTGGACGCTGCGGGATCAGCCCGGTGTTCAGGCCGCCGGGACAGAGTCGGGCGCAGGGCCGGCGGGGACGGGGTCGGCGGCAGTTCTGCCCCTGGGAACAACGGATCGCGGTGTGCTCAAGGGAACCGAAGCGGCGTCTTCCCCGGGCGCGGAGGTGCCCGCTGGTGAGGTCGACGGTGCAGTGCTGACGGTGCGGTCAGACGGTGAGCCGCAGCCCACGCCGGCGCCGGAGCGTCGGCTGGGGGATCTGCGGATCGATCTCGGGCTTCAGTCCCGCAGCTTCTTCGAGAGCGGGCAGGCGGATCAGGCGCGCTGGCAACCCTCGGTCAGCGTGCTCGCCGACTGGTATCGAGACTCCGCAGACGGGCGCCATGCGTTGGCCGTGAAAGGCTTCTACCGCGTCGATGCAGAAGACAGCGAACGCACCCATGGCGACGTCCGTGAGGCTTACTACGGCTACGTCGGCGACGGCTACACGCTGCGCTTCGGGCTGCAGCAGGTGTTCTGGGGTGTCAGCGAGTTCACCCACGTAGTCGATGTCGTAAATCAGACGGATCTGGTCGAAGACATCGATGGCGAGGACAAGCTCGGGCAGCCGCTGGCGCTGTTGACGTTCCAGCGTGACTGGGGCCAGGTCGAGCTGCTGATGATGCCCGGCTTTCGGGAACGCACGTTCCCGGGACCCGATGGTCGGCTGCGCTTTCAGATTCCCTTTGCCGTTGACGGGGCGACCTACGATTCCGGCGCTGAAGATCGGCGCGTCGATGGCGCGCTGCGCTGGTCACACTACCGTGGTCCACTGAGCTTCGGGCTCTACCATTTTTCCGGTACCAACCGGGATCCACAGTTCCGGCTCGCGCTCACCGGTTCGGAGCCGGTCATTCGCCCGCACTACACGACCATTGATCAGACCGGGCTGGATGCACAGTGGCTCGCTGGTGATCTGAACCTCAAGCTCGAGCTGGTCAGCCGCAGCGGTGACGGCTCGCGCTACACCGCTGGCAATCTGGGTTTCGAGCAGACGCTGGTTGGCGTCTTCGGGAGTCGTGTGGATCTTGGCCTCGTCGGCGAGTATCTCTTCGACGATCGCGGCGGCCGGGCCTGGAACACCCTGTTCGAACGGGATTTTGCCTTTGGCACACGCTGGGCGCTGAACGACCTGGCCAGCACCCAGGCACTGCTGGCCGTGATCTGGGATCGGGTGTCCGATGAAACCGTCGTGTCGCTGGAAGCCAGCCGGCAGTTGGGGCGCGACTGGCTGCTGGAGCTCGACGGGCGGGCCTTTTCCGGCAGCGACTCGCTGACCCCGTTCGAAGAGCTCACCGGCTTCCTGCGCGGCATCAACAAGTCCGCATTTCTGCAGAGCGATGACTACCTGCAGCTGACGCTGAAGCGTTACTTCTGACCGGTCAGCCGTTTGAGTGCAGCCACTTGAGCGACGGCCGCTGCAGTTTCCTCAGGCACAGCGATCGGGTCGATCCGGATCAGCACGCCCAGCCGTGGGTGATCGATGTAGTGCAGCTCGCCGCTCTTCATGCGCCGGCGCTGGGCCAGGTGCACGAGCGCGGGCGCGGCGTCGCTGCGCGAGTCCGCGGCGGGTCCTTCTGCGGCCGGGACAGCACTTTGCGGTGCGGCTTCGAGGGGGGCGCGCAGATCGCCGACGTCGCCCAGCGGGTCGTAGCCGTCTGCCGCAGCCGTAGTCGCGGCGTCCGGGTCTTCCGGCAGTGCCATCAGCGGATCGTCGTAAACCAGCTGTAGTGCGGCATGCAGGTAACGCCCCTTGGATACGGCGATGGTTCCTTCGATCGGGTGGCGCGGCAGCGCTGGGATGAGGGCATCGGCGGACGCCGGCTGGCCGAACGCAGCGTCGGCTGCAGACCGCGGTGCCGCTCCATTGTCGAACAGCGGTTCGACGAGCGGCGCCCGCCGCTGCTCCCGAACCGGTGCGCTGCTGGCGTCCTCGCTCAGCTCGAGCTCGGTGTCAGGGATCAGCGCCAGGCCGGCTTCCGGTAGCTGGAGCCACAGCGGTGCCAGCGCGTCACGGGGTGTCGGCTCGGTGAGCCAGCTGCCAGCAAACAGCACCTGCATCCCCCGCGCGCCGGCGACCCGCGCCAGCGTGTCCTTGAGCGCAAATGCGTCCAGTGCTGCCCCTGCGTCCGCAAAGGAGAGAAGCTGCGCTTCGAGGGTGGCACGGTCCTGATCGATGCGCTCAGCCAGGTTGGCTTCCGCGGCAGCCAGCGCAAGTGCCCGGCGCTGCTCCGCCGACAGCGGCCGGCTGCTGCCGTCCCCGGGTCCGCCCGATGGTTCGCCCAGCGGAACTTCCGGTGCCGGCGCCACTGGATCAACGGTCGCAGCGGCTGCCAGCGGATCGGCATCGTAGGCCGCACCATTGATTAGTTCAGCCGCGTCGTCGAGCGCCGCCGGATCGTCTGTCAGGTCGGCATCCTCGGGGTCTTCCAGATCTTCGAACAGCACGACCCCAGGGTTATCCGGCTGTTCCGGGCGAACGAACCAGGCCGGTGGCGCGTACTCGATGTTGCTGAACTGGAGCAGCGTCTCGGGATCATCGGCAAGCAGCCGATCGGAGTACACGGCTTCTTCGACCGCGCTGCCCCTGGGCTCCTGGCTGAACACGATGAGATGGACGCGATAGTAGTCCGTGCCGTACAGCTCGTTCGCCGAGGGGGCCGCGCTCAGGCCGCCGGCCAGCAGCAGCTGAACCGCGAGCGCAGGCGGCAGCCAGCGGCGGCGCCGGCCGACCTGCGGTTTCAGGGTTTCGGTGGCGTGGCGAGTGATTGCAGTAGCTCCTCTGCGAAGGCGAGCCGCTGGGCAAAGGTGTCCAGGTCCGCCGTGATGCGCAGCATGCTGCCCCCATCGAGGCGGTAGCGCTGCGGCTCTGTCTGCACCAGGGTAACCAGCGCCATCGGATCCACGCGGGTATCCGCGCGGAACTCGAGCTTACCACCGCCATCATGCAGATCGATGCGGTCGATGCCGAGCGGTGCTGCCTTGAGCTTCAGCGCAGTGACCGCGAAGAGCCTGCCGAGCGGTTCCGGGAACGGCCCGAACCGATCGATCATCTCCACCTTCAGCTCATCGAGCTGATCGCCATCGGCAGCGCTGATGCGCTTGTAGAAGATCAGCCGGGTGTGCACATCGGGGAGATAGTCATCAGGGATGATCGTGGCGGCGTGCAGGTTGACCTCGTGGTGGGCAGGCAGCAGCGGCTGATCGAAGTCCGGCGTCTTGCCTTCGCGAATCGCAGCGACCGCGCGCTCCAGCAGCTCCATGTAGAGGGAGTAGCCGACTGCCTCGATCTGTCCGGACTGCTCCTCGCCGAGGAGCTCTCCGGCGCCCCGGATTTCGAGGTCGTGCGTTGCGAGCGTAAAGCCGACGCCGAGCTCGCCGGCAGCTTCAATGGCTTCCAGGCGCTTCTTCGCATCGGCCGTCATGGCGCTGGTGTGGGGCGTCAGCAGGTAAGCGTACGCCTGCCGGCTGGAGCGGCCGACGCGCCCGCGCAGCTGATGCAGCTGCGCCAGGCCGAATTTGTCCGCCCGGTCGATGATGATCGTGTTCGCATTCGGCACATCGATACCGTTCTCGATGATCGTGGTGCAGACCAGCACGTTGAGCTGTCGGTGGGTGAATTCGCTCATCACCCGGGCCAGCTCCGGCTTGTGCATCTGCCCGTGGCCAACGCCGACGCGCGCTTCGGGAATGCGGTCGGCGAGCTCGGCGGCGACCCGATCGATGGATTTCACTTCGTTGTGGACGTAGAACACCTGGCCACCGCGTGCAAGCTCCCGCTGAATGGCTTCGCGCACCAGATGCGGACTGTGTTCCTGCACGAAGGTGTTGATGGACAGGCGCCGGGCCGGGGGTGTGGCGATGATGGACAGGTCGCGCATGCCGGTCATGGCCATGTTCAGCGTGCGCGGAATCGGTGTTGCCGTAAGCGTCAGAATGTCGACCTCGGCCCGCAGTGCCTTCAGCCGTTCTTTCTGACGGACGCCGAAGCGGTGTTCCTCATCAATGATGACCAGGCCCAGCTCGTCAAAATGCATGCTTGGATTCAGCAGGCGATGGGTGCCGATGAGAATGTCGATGGTTCCGGCGCGCAGTTTTTCGGCGACCTTCTTGATCTCCGCTTCCGAGCGCAGCCTGGAGACCACTTCGATGTTGACGGGCCAGTCTGCAAAGCGGTCCCGAAAGGTCTCATAGTGCTGCTGTGCAAGCAGCGTCGTGGGTACCAGCACGGCAACCTGGCGGTTGCTCTGCACGGCAACAAAGGCAGCGCGCATCGCGACTTCGGTTTTGCCAAAGCCGACGTCGCCACAGACCAGCCGATCCGTTGGCTTGTCGCTGCAGAGATCAGCAACGGTTTCGTCAATGGCGCGTTCCTGATCAGGCGTGGCTTCGAAGTCGAACTGAGCCGCAAACCGAGCGTAGTCAGCGCCCGGATCCGTGAAAGCAAAGGCTTTGCGGCTCTCGCGCTGGGCGTAGATGTTCAGCAGTTCCGCCGCGGCATCGTGGGCCCTTTCGGCTGCTTTTCGTTTCGCCTTGTCCCACTGGTCGGTGCCGAGCCGATGCAGTGGGGCGAGGCTTTCGTCGGCACCGCTGTAGCGACCGATGAGGTGTAGCGACGTGACCGGCACGTAGAGCGTGGCGTCATCGGCGTAGACCAGCGTCAGAAACTCATTCTTTGCGCCGTCGATCTCCAGGGTCGTGAGCCCCCGGTAGCGGCCAACGCCGTGGTCGATGTGCACTACCGGTGCGCCAATCGAGAGCTCCGTCAGATTGCGGATGATCTGATCGGGGTCCATCACCCGGGTGCGGGTGGCGCGCCGGTCTTCGGGCCGCGTGTCGAACAGCTCGAACTCGGTGATGAGATCAAACTCCGGCAGCAGGGTGCCGCGGTCGACGGCACCGACGGTCAGCTGGTAGTTGCTGATCTGCGGCGCATCCGCTGCATCCAGCGCCGTCAGGAAGCGCTGGAAGTCGGCACTGTGCTCCGTGCGGATGCCGGCTCGCGTGAGAAACTCGTCCAGCACCTCGCGACGGCCAGCGCTCTCGGCGACGAACAGCACCGGTTTTACGCGCCCGTCGAGAAAGGCGGTCAGCTTGCGGGCCGGGTTGCGTGCGCGCGGCTCGACCTCAAGGTCCGGTAACGGTTCGCTGGCAAACCGGTGCTGGGCTGCACGCTCCGGATTAAGCTCGATCAGCGGCCGCCGCTTCAGAGCCGCGAACCATTCTTCGTCGCGCAGCCAGAGCTCCGCCGGGTCGAGCAGCGGGCGCGTCACGTCGTGGCGCAGGGCCTCGAAGCGCCCATCGATTTCTTCCCGCAGATGGGCAACGGCCGGTGCCAGCGGGCCGGCGGCAACCTGCACGGCGCCGTCGGGCAGGTAGTCGAAGAGCGATGCCAGCTCATCGAAGAACAGCGGCAGGTAATACTCGATGCCGCCCGGCGGCAGCCCGCTGCTTACGTCCTGATAAACGTTGCAGCGGCGTACGTCATGCTCAAAGCGCTCGTGCCAGCCGCGCCGGAAGCGGCTGATGGCACCGTCGTCGAGCGGAAACTCCTTGGCCGGCAGCAGCCGCAGCTCATCGATCTGTGCAACCGTGCGCTGGGATTCCGGATCGAAGGTCCGCAGGCTTTCGATCT
>JBCDGJ010000022.1:0-41544 GCA_038757945.1 Pseudomonadota bacterium | reverse complement strand
GAATCATTTGTCCTGCCCGATGGAATCGCGGATGTTCCTGGTCGACGCAATTGTGCTGCCGCTGCGCGCGGTGCCGGCTTTACGAGCTGCACTCCACTGGTCAACCTCTTCGGCCGGAACGCCGTACGTAAGACCTCGCCCCACCCCCGGGCGAGCGCGCACCCGATCGATCCAATCCATCACCCGGGGCCAGCCAGTAATGTCGACCTTGCTCCACTTCCAGCCTCGCAGCCATGGGTAGAGGGCGATATCCGCAATAGTGAAAGAATCCCCACAGACGAACGGCCGGTCACCGAGCTGGTGATCGAGCACCGCAACCAGGCGCAACGCTTCGGCCCCGAAGCGCTCGAGGGGATGCTGCTTCAGCTCCGCTGGAACGTTGTCCATATAGCGGGTGTAACTCAGCTTGTTGCCGAAGATCGGTCCCACGTTCGCGGCCTGCCAGTACAGCCACGGCAGGACCGCCCACTTTCGCTCGTCCAGCGGCAGGAGTGCTGTCGGGTAACTTTCCCCGAGGTATGCGAGGATCGCGCAACTCTCGATGATGTCCCTGTCGTCGTGGCGCAGCACCGGGATTTTCTGATTCGGATTGCGGGCCAGAAAGTCGGGTTGAAACTGCTCGCCCTGATCGAGCCGTATGGTGCGGACCTCAACCTCGCCCAGGTCAATACCCGCCTCCCGTAGCTCCTCGAGCATGATGGTGACCTTCCAGCCGTTCGGCGTCGGCGCGGTCCACAGCTCGATCATGCCGTTTGTCCCCGGCGCTGCGATGCGCTTGCGGGCGCGGGCTGGGTCCGGTCGGGCGTCACCAGCTCGAGCAGCGCATCGACCCGCTGCTGCAGCGCGCCCGGACCGGTACCAAGCCGGGCATCCACCCGGAGACCTTCGATCAGCGTCGCGACCAGCGGAGCGAGCGTTGCCGGGGTCAGCGCTGGTCGGAGCTCGCCGGCCGCAGCAGCCTGTTCGAGATACTCGAGGCAGGTATGCTCGAGGAGCCTCAAATAGCGCGCAGCGAGCCGGTGCAGTGCGGGTTCGGTTTCTGCCAGCTCGACCACGCTGTTGACCAGCAGACAGCCACGCCGCCGCTTCGGAGCGCGGACCCCGATCAGCGTTGCCCCGAGAAAGGCACGCAGTGCCGAAAGCCCCTGGTGCTCGGCTGCGATCTCGCGTTTCGCCGCCAGCGTCCACTGGTGATACCAGTCCAGCGCGGACCGGAACAGGGCTTCCTTGCTGCCGAAGGCAGCATAGAAGCTGCCCTTTCCCATGCCCGTGGCGTGCAGCAGTTCGCGAAGCGATGTGCCCTGATACCCCCGCTGCCAGAACAGCGCCAGCGCGGCTCGGAACGCCTGTTCCCGGTCAATCTCGATCGGTCTGCCCACCGCTGCCTCGTTTCTTAACGTACCGATCGGTCCAGAATAACGTGCCTCCGGGGAAGGGTAAAGCGGCAGCCAAGCGGGCTAAGGTCCGAGCGCGGCGGTCTCCGGCAACGGGGGGCGGGGAAGCGTCATCCGATCGAGCAGCTCGAGAAAGCCGGGTTCGGCATAAAGCGGCTCCAGCATGTTCGAAGACAGCAGCTCGCCCATGCCTGGATCACGGCGCTCGTAAGCCCGCTCCAACCAGCGCAGACTCTCTGCCGCTTCGCCCCACTGCGCGTAGACCTCGGCAATCTGGAACGCAGCACCATCTGCGTCAGTACGGACCAATTCGTCGAGCGCCGCACGGGCCTGTGCCTCCAGGCCTTGCTGCTGAGCGGCAATCGCGCTGATCGACAGCCGCAGATGCGCCAGTTCGTCGGCCTGAATTGCGCTGTAGGCAGTTGCCGGATCACCAGCGCGGAGCGCCAGCAGGGCTCGATGCCAGTGCCGGTCGCCATAGTCGGGACTGAGCTCGAGCAGCTGCGCGAGAGCCGCTCGAGCTGCGTTCACTCGTCCGGCGCGGATGAGCCGCGTCACGCGCGTTGCCGCCACCGCCGGATTCAGCGGATCGAGACGCCAGGCCCGTTCAACCGGATCCAGCGCTGCCTCATGCTGACCGAGCTTGCTCAGCAGCGTCGCCTGCGTGGCGGCAAGGTCGGGGTCGTTCGGTGCCAGCGCCACGGCCGCAGCAAGGTAGCGCCGCGCGGTGTCGAAACGCCACTCGTAACGGGCTGCGATTTCCATCAGCACCAGGTAGGGCCGCATCAGCTGATCGTCCAGACCGATGGCCCGCTGTGCGTCCCTGCGCGCCGCGGCCATGCCTTCGGCCCGGTTGCCAACGCCCCAGGTTGCGAGGGTAACGCGGGTCAAGGCGAGGTCACTCCAGGCCCGTGCATAGTCAGGTGCAAGCTCAAGCGATTGCTCGAACAGCGGCAGCGCCGCCTGCAGCGACGTCTTGGTACGGGCGCGCTGTTCAGCCGCACCAGCGAGCCACAGTTCGTAGGCCGCCAGGTTGTCGGTGCCGCGGATGCGGTGACCGAGACCATCCGCGGCTCCGTCCAGCCCCGGCTCCTCAGAGCGCAGCGCAGTAAGCAGTGCGCCAGCGCTGCGGTCCTGCAGGCCGAACAGGTCACTGCGCACGCCGTCGAAGCGCTGGCTCCACAACCGTTGACCGGTATGTCCCGATACCAGCGCGACGTTGATACGAAGCCTGTCGCCTTCGGCCTGGACCCGACCTTCGACCAGATAGCGCACGCCAAGCCGACGCGCGACGGCATCAGCGCCCTCCGGCGCGGCTTCGAGCCGTGCTGACGAGGCCTCCGCCAGCACCCGCACGCCGGCTTGAGTCGATAGTTCGCTGCGCAGGGTTTCGGTCATGCCCGCGGCCAACGGTGCATCGCCGGGGTCGGCACCCGGTCCTGCAAAGGGCAGGACCACCAGCGCAAAGCCCGCGGGTGCTGAGGGGATCCCGGGCAGCGGACGCAGCCGGTCGCCAACGACCAGCAGGACAAGCACCAGCAGGCCGGCGCAGACCGCGGCCAGCCAGCGACGCGAGCGGCCACGTGCCGGCGCGGCCGGCGATCGATCGCCACCACCCGCGTCGTCCGCAGCCGCGGCTGCAGCAACCGCCGGCCCCGTCTCGGCAGCCACGCGACGTACTGCACCAGTAAACCGGTAGCCGTGTCCGTGCACGGTTTTGATCCAGCTTTGCCGATCCCCACCGTCAGCCAGCGCTTTGCGGGCTTTCATGACCGCACGGGTGAGCGCGGCCTCACTGACGATCACCTTCGGCCAGACGGCCTGTTGCAGCTCCTCTTTGCTGACGTTGCGATCGTGGTGGCGCACCAGATAGCTCAGCAGCGTGAGCGCCTTCTGCTGAATCTCAACCGGCTCCCCGGCACGGGTCAGGCTGGCTTCGGCGGGGGTCAACACAAACCCGCCGAACTCGTAAGCCTCTGAGAAACCTTGTTTTTCTTCGTGTTCCGGAGAGCCCATAACGGAGGTCAGAAATTGGTCAGAAAACAATCGCGCAACGGTCAGGACCAGATCCCAGTCTAGCGGCAGGGTGGCGCCGGCTGCACGTACGGGAACGAACGTGCGACATCGTCACTGCGAAGGAGAATGGAACATGATCGGACGAACTCTGGCACTCATCTACGGCGTGGTCTGCTACGCCCTCGGCGTTGCAGCGCTTGGCTACCTCGGCCTCTGGCTGGTGGATCTGGTACCCGGCGCCCTGGATGCTCCGCGCACCGCCCCCCTCGGCGAAGCCACACTCATCAATGCGGGGCTACTGTTGCTGTTTGCGCTGCAGCACAGCGGTATGGCGCGACCTGCCTTCAAGCGGGTCTGGACCCGCATCGTGCCGGCGGCCATCGAACGATCGACCTACGTGCTCGCGTCCGCAATCGCAGTCGCCATCCTCTGCTGGTACTGGGAGCCCCTCGGCATCACCTTCTGGCGAGTCGACAGCGGACCGCTGCATGCGCTCCTGCTCGGGGGCTACGCGTGCGGCTGGGCCGTGCTGCTGTTCGCTACCTTCTGCATTGACCACTTTGAGCTGTTCGGGCTGCAGCAGGTCTGGCAGAACGCCCGGCGGCGGCCGCAGCAGCCGCGCGGCTTCATGATTCGGGGGCTCTACCACTTCGTCCGCCACCCGATCTACCTCGGCTGGTTCCTGGTGATCTGGATCACCCCGGTCATGACCCTGTCGCATTTGCTGTTTGCGCTCGGGATGACGGGATACACGCTGCGCGCGATCCGCTGGGAAGAGCGGGATCTGCTGGCGGCACTGCCGGAATACGCCGCCTACCGGGAGCGCGTACCCATGGTACTGCCGGGCTCGGCAGCGGCCGAACCAGCGCTGCAGCACTAAGCAACGCCAAGCGCATCAAACGCCTCGTTGACCGCTCGAATCAAGCCGGCATCGCGCACCGGCAGCGAGCGGAAAAAGTCCGCCCGCACGAAGTCCGGGCTGCGCGCCCGGGCCCGATCGCGGCGAAATCTGGCCTGCTCCAGGTCTCCCGCCTGGAAATTGCAAACCGCCGCGATGAGATCAATCAGGTGATGCGCAAGCGGCGCGTTGGCCGCCCGCTCGCCCCAGCGGCGGGCGGCCTCGTGATCGCCGGCGGTGAGATGCGCGATGGAACGCACCACCAGAAAGGCGTACTGCAGCGGATCGATCGGGCTCAGCGACATCGCCTGCTCAGACAGGCCCGGGATGTCGTCCTTCCGGCCGATCACCGCGTGCACCAGGGCCTTGTTGTAATAGGCCGGGGCGCTGTTCGGATTGAGCTTCACGACCCGGTCGAACCAGGGTTCGGCCTGCTCCCAACGGCCATTGAGATACTCGGCACGCCCCACCATAAGGTTGACCACCGGATCCAGCGGATCGAGGTCAAAGGCTCGCTCAGCGCTTGCCAACGCCAGGTGCTGACTGTCGTCCGCTTGCCCCGTGTAACCAACGAATGCGTTTTGAAAGTGTGCGAAGGACAGGCCCGCGTGAGCCAGCGCAAATCCGGGATCCTGATCGAGCGCTTGCTGAAAGAGATGGACGGCAATGGCATTGTCGTGGGCGTTGAACCGGTTGACGTGCCGTAAACCACGGAAGTAGCACATCCAGGCATCGAGATTCTCCGTTGCGATCCGCTCGATGTTGTCCGCTTCCTGGTTCTGAATTCGCAGCTCGATCGCGTTGGAGATCTGCTTGACCAGCTGATTGCGCAGGTCGAGGAGCTCAGCCAGCTCGATCGTGATCTGCTCAGCCCAGACTATGGCGCCCGCTCGGGCATCGTTCAGCTCGACGCCCACCCGCGCGGACTCGCCGAACAGCGACAACGTGCCCGTGAGGACGTAGTCGACGCCAAGGACCGTCGCGACGTCGGCAATCTCAGCCTCACGACCGCGCAGCTTGAAAGTGGAGGCCTGGGAAATGACGTGCAGCCACCGCAACCGGGAGAGATCGGCGATCAGCTCGTGCGCGATTGCATCGGCCAGCGGCTCGTAGCGTGTATCCAGGCTCAGCAGGGTGAGCGGCAACACGGCGATCGCGGGCTTGCGGGACCCGGCGGCACCGGCGGCCTGCGCCGGTTCGGCCTCGGGCTGCCGGAACGGAGCGACCACCTCAACCACACCGGGCCGGGCCACGGCAGCAACGAAGCGGAAGCCGAACCCGCGGACGGTCCTGATCAGCCGCTGCGCCTTGCCGCTGTCGCCGATCGCCTGCCGGGCGCTGCGGATCCGGCTGTCCAGAGCGGCCTCCGAAACCACCCGGCCACCCCAGACCCGGTCATGGATCTCAGCCTTGCTGATCGCACGATCGGCGTTGCTCACCAGCAGCTCAAGGAGCGCAAACACCTGCGGCTCGATCGGTACCCCCACCCCGCCCTGACAGAGCTCGAGGGTCTCCGTGTTCAGCTCGAAGTCTTCAAATCGGTACTTCATGGCACGGCTGGCGGGAGCTGCAGGCAATCTTCAGACAATCATCAGGGAAAGAACAGGTTGGCTACAAGCGAGCGCGGGGCTTAAGCCGTGTAATGGCACCCATGCACGACGCTTCTGGAACGTGCCCGACAACGAGGAGATCAGCCATGGCCGAAGCCACCAACGAGCAGAACCCATCCACCGTCGACTTCGAGGTCATCAAAGGTCAGCAGCAGCAGACCTGGGCCTCCGGTGACTACGCGCAGGTCGGCGTGACGCTGCAGATCGTCGGCGAACGGCTGGCGGAGGCCCTTGCGCTCCACGCCGGACAGACCGTCCTGGATGTCGCGGCGGGCAACGGCAACTTCTCGCTGAGCGCGGCGCGGCGCTGCACCCGCGTGACGTCTACAGACTTCGTCCCAGCGCTGCTGGAGCGTGGTCGGCTCCGCGCGCTGGCCGAGGGCCTCGACATCACGTTTCGGCAGGCAGATGCCGAGGCGCTACCGTTCCCGGATGCGAGCTTCGACCATCTGGGCTCGGTCTTCGGTGTCATGTTCACCCCCGATCAGGTGCGGTCCGCCGCGGAGATGATCCGGGTCGTCCGACCCGGCGGCCGGATCGGTCTCGCCAACTGGACACCCGACGGCTTCATCGGTCAGCTGTTCGGCCTGATCGGCCGCTACCGGCCGAACGGCCTGCCGTCACCCGCGCTCTGGGGTACGACCCGTCACCTGGAGCACCTCTTCGGATCCGAGGCCGCTGCCATGACCGTGCAGCCGCGGCAGTTCCACTTTCTGAACGACAGCATCGAGGGCTGGCTCGAGAGTTTCAGAGCCATCTACGGCCCGGTCCGGAACGCCTTTAACGCCCTCGAGGCCCCCGAGCAGGCAGCTCTCGAGACCGCCACGCTCGAGCTGCTGCACCAGTTCAACGTTGCCGGAGACGGGACCATGAAGGTCCCTGCCGACTACCTCGAAGTCATCATCACCCGGGCCTGAGCGCCCCAACCCGCTCGGAGGCGAAGCTATGACCCATCTCATGAAGTTTGATCTCGTCGACGCCGTTGCACTCTGCTTCCTCGCCGTTGGCGGGCTGCTGGTGTCCACCGGCCTGCTGCTGGACGAGCGGATCCTGTCCGAGCTGTTCCGCATGCTGGTTGAGGAGTGGTCACCCGGCTTTGTCATCGACGGCATGCTGCTGCTGGCGTTGAACCGGATCGTGCGTCGCAACGAACGCCGGGGCGTGCTGGCACAGATCGGCAGCCTGAGTGCCGCCTTTGCGCTGGACGCAGTGCGGCGCGCCCGCAGCGAGGGCTGGCTCGAGGACGGCAGCCTCCAGGGCGCCAGGCTGAAGAAGGCGCAGCTGGCCCGGGCTGACCTCAGCGGCGCAGATCTGCGCGGCGCGGATCTGCGCTTTGCGGATCTCGAGGGCGCATCGCTGTGCCACGCCGATCTGACCGATGCGCAGCTGCTGGGGGCCAATCTGCTGGACGCGGATCTGCGCTTTGCAACGATGAGGGGCGCCCAGCTGCGCTGGGCCGAACTCCGCGGCGCCCGGCTGGAGAACGTCGTCCTGAACGGCGCTGATCTGACGTTCTGCTCGGTGGATGACGACTTTGCGGCCATCACCGGCAGCGACCAGGGCGTGACCGGCGGGCACCTGCAGGCGGCACAAGTCGAGGCTCTGCGATCGAGCCTTGCGGTCATTGAGCAGGATGGCGAGCAGGCCATCGATCGCTTCTACGAGAACCTCTTCATCGAGCGCCCGGAGCTGCGCTCGATGTTTTCGAGCTCACGGGCGCGCCAGAACCGGAAGTTTCTGCAAAGCCTGCGCATGATCATCAGTACGCTGGACGAGCCGGAGCGCAGCGTCGAGGTGCTCGAGCAGCTCGGCGCCCGGCATGCGGGATACGGCGTTCAGCGGGAGCACTACGACCTGGCCGGCAGCGTTCTGCTGCGAACGCTCGAAGAAGTGCTGGGCGAAGGATTTACCGTCGAGCTCAAGGCAGCCTGGACAGCCGCTTTCAGCCTCATCGCCGGTGTGATGATTGATGCGGGCAACAACAGCGGGCGCGTTCACAGCTGAGCCGCGGACTCCGGAACCGCGGTTCTGAATCGACGGTCAAGGATCTTCGATGCCGTGCGGACAAGAATCACCCGTGTCGATCGGAAAAGCGTCTGGATTGGCGCCAAAGGCTCTTCGGGGAACCCAACAAAAGACTGGAAGGTCGTTAAGGCAGCGTGTGGTCAAGATGCCAAGTTACAAAAGCCGCGATTAATGCGACTAGCGCAGTGACACGGGTCTCCAGGCCCCGGGCCTCAGCCTGCGGCTGGCGCAGCCCTTGAGACCGGAATCACCCCGACGGCATACGAACCAAAGCGGATTGCCGTTCGTTCTACCGCAGAGCAATGAAGACCGGCCCCTCGGCCTCTTCGCGGGATGTGGCAGCGCTAGGAGGCTTCCTGCGCGCGATAGATGCGCGTCTCCGGGTGAAACGCATACCAGGCGAACCAGAAGGCGATGGTGTGAACCGCTGGCGTACCCTCAGCATCGAGCACTTCGACGGTGGATTGAGCGTCATGCCAGCGGATCGTCAGCGTCTCGTCCCCAACCCGTACCTGCAGCGATGGCTGACCGAGGGCCCGCAGCTCTTTGTAGGGAATGGCCAGCCGATCTTCACCGCGGCGCAGACCCACGACCTTTTCCTTGTGGTGATAGTCCTTTGGAATCCGACCCGCCACCTTAAAGAACAGCCTTCGGCTCTGTTCGTAGCCCGCATAGGGATCGTCCGAATAGTCCCGGCTGAACCCCTGTTCCCGATCGAGCACAACCGTGTTCGGGTAACGTTCGCGCCACTGCGCCCAGGTCATACGCTGCAGCGGTAGCTGCGTCAGTGTTCGACCGCGGAGGGGACCGCTAACGGCCCGTCGGTCGATCTGTGACCAGAGTGATTCGCTCTGCCGATCGTAGAACAGCAAGTCGCTGTTATAGACCAGGCCGCTGACGCCGAACACGAGGCGCTCGCCATCGAGCGCAGCCTCGAACCCCATACCAGTACCGCAAAGGGGACAGAAGCTGATCAGTACAGGCTGCGACCCGTAGCGGTCATTGACCAGTTCATGCCAGTTCAGGATCGATAGCGGATAGGCCTTCTGCACCCCTCTGAGCTCGAGTCCCAAGACCGGCGCTTCATCTTCCAGCCAGGTGGACGCGTCCGGCGCAGCCACAAAGCGCGGCGCATCCAGCGCCGGAATACCGTCCTTCGGCGGTCCACCCTGGCTGACGTAGCGGCGTGGTACTTCGAGGTTGCTCAGGTCGAAGCCGTTGAGCCCCTGCACCTCGAGCGTAAGGCTGAGCCCCAGCAACCCAAGCAGCAGGCGCGGTCCTGACAGACAGCGGCGGTAACTCATGGTTGTTTCTCATCGAGAATCGGCTGACCAAAACGTACCGGTATCGAAGCAGCACCGGGCACATCGAAGGCGCTGACCTCGAACGACGGGGGCAGGCGCCGGCCCGTAACAACGGAGTAGCCGAGCGGCTCCCGGGGCAGGACACCGAACCACCGATCCAGCTTCCCGTTGTCGTTGCGATCCACATAGGCCGCGACCGCATAGCGCCCTGCCGGCAGGCCGTAAAAGGTGAGTGCTTTAGGCTGGCCCTGGTAGATCAGAAGGCGTCCGCGATAGGGCCGGCTCGAACTAAGCCAGGTCTGCGCGCTATCAAATAGCGCTACACGAACCACACAGTCAACGCAGTCGATCCCCGCAATCAGCACGCTTGCGCTGTGTGCACCCTCCTCGGGTGCAGCAACGGAGGGCCGCTCCGTAGCGGACTGGCAGGCACTCGCGGCGAGCACCGCAAAAAGCGCCCAGGTGCAGCGAAAAACAAACATGAGACCACCGGGTCGCAGCAGGTTTGGGAGATTCGACGGCGGTACGCGTCGATAGTTCCAGCGCACGCGTGGACCGTCGGCAAGACCGGGGCCGCCTCACCGCACTTCGATCAGGTTACGGCACTGCTATCGGTGCCGCCTGGGTCGCCGCAGACGCGCCCCAACGACGCCCGTCCCGGCGCGGCAGCATGAGGAACAGCGTGCAAATCTAAACCGACGGCCAGCCGCCGAGGTTGCGGTTCAGAGCCCTACGCCTGTATCACCGGGCTGATCCTTGTCTTGCTGAAGGAGCGTGACCGGGAGCTGTCAATCCATGTGCCGCAAAAAACCGTAGCATTGCGGCAACAGCCTCGTCAGCTGAACCACGCGATCACGAAACACCGAAAGAGTCAGGCAGAATGGCAATCGCTCGAACACTCTGTTCGACAAGCGTGGCATCACCCTTTGCGTCGGAAGCTAACCGTAAGAGTTTCGTAAAGCGGTCCACCGGCCCGGCCGCCAGACTGGCCACCGAACTGTGCAACCGACTGGGAGTCGACAATGATGATTCGAGGCGTGCTGCTGCTACTGGTGGTCAGTATCTCAAGACCTGCCGTCGCTGAGTTTACGATTGGTCCCAAAGTTGGGACCCTGGGGTTTGGATTGGAGGGAAGTCTGCAGCTGACGGAGCGCGTGGGTGTTCGGGCCAGCTACAACGCTTTTGATTACGACTGGGATGACGAACTGGACGGTGTCAGCTACGCGGGGGATCTCGCGCTCAGTTCCGGCCTGCTGCTGCTTGACTTTCGGCCCGGCGCCGGCGCTTTCCGTCTGTCAGCAGGAATCATGCTGAATGGCAACGAAGTAGATGCGCTCGCCGATCCGGCAAACACCTACGAGGCGGGGGACAATATCTACACCTTAGCTGAGGTGGGTGAGCTGTCCGCGACAGCCGAGTTTGATAGCGTCGCCCCCTATGTTGGGTTCGGGTTTGACCTCCGACGCGACGCAGCGGTGCGCTTCAGCTTCGACGCAGGCGTCGCTTTTCAGGGGGATCCGTCCGTGTCGATCCGAACCCGGGGCGGAACCCTGTCGAACGATCCGCTGCTCCTGGCTGATCTTGAGCAGGAGGCGCGGGCGTTTGAGGAAGATCTGGATAGCTTCGAGCTGTACCCGGTGCTGTCGTTCAGCATCAGCTATGTGTTTCGATGAGCCGAGCGAGGGTCGCTGAGCGGTGCGCAGGTGCGGCGGTCAACTCCTCCAGCGCCTGCCAGCTCGTTCGATCGTCGTTCATGAGGGCAAGGAAGCCAGCCTGCTCCGTCATCGGCCGCCAGAGCGGATCTACCAGCAGCTGTTGGGGTGTGATGGTGCTGAAATAGCGGCAGGCACGATCAGCGGCCTGCACCGCTTGGTCCCAGCGCTCCAGCAGAACCAGTACCAGGCATCGGAGCCAGAGAAAGTCGGCGTTGTGGTACGCATCCTCCTGTACCGGCGCGAGCGCCACCGCGCGGTCCGCGGCGGCCAGGGCTTTGTCGCCCTGGCCGATACAGGCCAAAGCTATGCCAAGCTCCGCCTGCAACCATGCGTCGGTGGGATTGGCCTGCAGTTCGACCGAGCGCAGCGCAGCGGCGGCCTCAAAGTGCACCTGCGCTTCGGCCTGCCGGCCTTGCTCCAGACACCGCGTCCCGATAGCCAGCCGCCAGGCGCCTGCGTCTCCTCCGTTAGCCTCCGTCGACCACGCTTCCAGCGCCTCACCGACGAGGGCATCAATGTTGTTCAGCATGGACCAAGTGCCCGGAAGCAACAGCATCTCAAAGAGTCCCGCGTAGCCGCGCTTGGCGATGATAGGCTGCGCCTGCCGGGCGGCGGCTTCCCGATCGCCGAGCCAGTTAAGCTCGAGCACCCCGAGATAGATATGGGCTTCGAGAAACTCTGGATTCAGTTCCAACGCCTGGAGAAAGCTCTGTCGGGCGGAGCGAAAGCGCGACAGCATCAGCTCGGCCATGCCGCGATCGTAGAGAACCATGGCGTCTGTCGGATTGCGCAGAAACGCTCGCTGGTAGGCTTCCAGCGCCGCCGGCAGATCGTTGCAGCGAGTGGCAGAGCGCGCGACGGCCTGCCAGACCCGGCTTGAGTGCGGGTCCCGAGCTAACGTCCGTTCGAGCAGCGCGAAGGCCTGCTCCGGGTCGCCGACGACACTCTCGAAGTAGCCTGCCGCAAACAGTGCACTCGGTGCCAGCGGATCGAGCTCAAGGGCTTGGGTGATGTCCGCTCGGGCCAGGCGCAGTCGTTCGTCGGAGCGATCGTAGTAGTTGTTGTACAACCGGATACTTGCGACCGCGCGCCCGGCCAGGGCATCCACGGACGCTGGATTCTCGTTCAGTGCAGCGCTGAAGCGATCGCTCGCGAGGTTGAGATTGTCGCGCTGAAAGCCCGTTGCCAGCGCGTCCTCCGCCGACTGTAGCAGCGGGCTGCGGTGCGCCTTCTCCGGACCGGTATTGGCCGCGGAGGACAGCTCGCCTGCCGCCGATTCACAACTTTCAATTGACGCGCGAGGGGCTGGCTCGGCGTGTGGCCGCTCACGCCAGCGCACGGCGGGAATCAATCGATAGCCTCGTTTTCGCACGGTTTCGATGTAGCGTGGCGCTCGCGCGTCGTCGCCAAGCACGCGGCGCAGCTCTGCGATCTGCCGGTAGATACTGCTGTCCGTAACAATCCTGCCGGCCCAGAGTTCGGCGTGGAGCTCGTCCAGGCTGACCACCGCACCAGATCGATGGGCGAGGTAGGTAAGGAGCTCGATGGCCAGCGGCTCCAGCGTGTGCTCACTGACGCCATTGGTAATCCGGTTTTCACTAACATTGAGGACCCAGGGCCCAAACTGGGCCTCGTCGCTGCGAACCGCAGGGCGCGCTCCCGGAATGTCGTCGTAACCCACCAATAAGTGCCCTAGTTGAAATTCCTGGCCCTTACAAAGCTACGGGCTAGCTTCGGCGAGAGCAGGGTCGGGGTGCAAGGGTTGGCGCACAACGGCCTTCTTCCCCAGTGCCTTCGAGTAACAGATTGAGTCACCGGAGGTTGAGCGAGCCTGCTGAGCTCACCGGCGACGGTGGCCAGGCATCAGCTGGGTTGGCCAGCGCCGATGCTCGGCATCAGCGACTGCGCCGAATTGGCCCCGACCGCACCACACACTTGTGTTGTCCCTCGACCTCGTGAGATCACCCAGCGCTTGTCCGTAGCTGGGGGTCGAAGTCGCACGCAGCTTGTGCTCCATCACGACCCGACCATGGCCGCGAACTATCGCCTAAGCGCGGCCCGAGACCGGCGCAGGGCTGCTCGAAACTACGTTGACGGGCCGCTCAATACCCTCGATCTTCGGCACCTGTGCCACCAGCAGATCGATGAACGCCCGGAGACGCAGCGGCTGGTGGCGACCCGGCAGGAACGCCACGGACAGTGGCAGCGACGGTGCCTGCCAATCCGGCAGCAGGTTGATCAGCTGCCGGCGCTTGAGCTGCTCCGCAATGAACCAGCGCGGCAGTACCGCCATGCCGACACCCTGCAGCGCTGCCTCGCGCAGCGCGAAGATGTTGTTGGTCCGCATCTGCACCGGCGGCGCGACGGTCACGGTACGTTTGCCCCGCAGCAGCGGTATCTGGTCCCCGTCGTAGGGTTCCAGCGCCACCAGCGGGAGTTGCCGAACGTCTGCCGGGGATCGTCGAGCGCTGCCCTCGGGCAGCAGCGCCCGCGCTCCTACCAGCAGCCGCTCTACGGCACCAAGCCGCTTCACGATCAGGCCTTCATCGGCGATCGGCCCGACCCTGATCCAGCAATCACAGCCGCTTTCTGCAAAGCGGATCTGCTGATCGTCGAGCACCCAGGTTACGCCAACGCCAGGATGTTGCCGCTGGTAGTTGCAGGCGATCCGTACCAGCTGCTGCTGACCCAGCGCGATCGGCGCCACCACCTTGAGCCGGCCCTGAACAGTCGCTTCGGCGGAGACATGCTTTTCTGCCAGAACTTCCCAGCTGTCCAGCAGCTGCCGGGCATCTGCCAGCAGTTCGGTACCCGCATCGGTCAGCGCCAGCGAATGGGTCGTCCGCCGAACCAGCTGCGTTCTGAGCCCAGCCTCAAGGGCGGCGAGCTGCCGGCTCACCGACGGCTGCGAGACGCCAAGCAGCCGCGCGGCACCGCTGATGCTGCCGGCTTCGGTGATCCGCACGAAGGTCTCCAGCAGGGCCAGACGATCAGTTTTGCTTTTCATACATTTAACAAATAACAGATATAAACTTCATCCGTCTACCGAATATTCAGGCACTGGCAGATAGTGCTGTCCACCCTAACCACCAAGTGCAGGACAGACCGATGAACAGTGAACGAGAACAGCGTTTCGAACTCGGCGGCGAGCTGCCGGTCAACCGGCTCGGCTTCGGCGCCATGCGGCTGACGGGGCAGCCGGGCAACTTCGGCCCGTACCCGCAGTGGGAGGACGGCAAGCGCCTTCTGAGGCGCGCCGTCGAGCTCAACGTGAACTTCTTCGACTCGGCACGCGCGTACGGTCCGACATGGGCCGACCGGCTGATCGCAGATGCCCTGCATCCCTACGCCGCTGACCTGGTCGTCGCAACCAAGGGTGGGGTCGACAAAGCCGCGCCGGACCGGATCATTGTCGACGGCTCACCGGAAACCCTGCAGCGCCAGGTCGACGCGGCGCTCGAGAATTTAAAGGTCGACCGCATCGATCTCTTCCAGCTGCACCGCATCGATCCGGCCGTGCCGATCGAAGACTCAATCGGCGCGCTCGAGGACGCCCGGCGGGCGGGAAAGATCAGGCTGATCGGGCTGTCCAACGTAGACCGGGCGCAGCTGGACCGGGCATTGCGCGTCGCACCAATCGCCTCGGTGCAGAATCGTTTCAATCAGGCTGAAGTCGAGCATGAGGCCCTGGTCGACTACACCGCGCAGCGCGGGATCGCGTTCATTCCCTACGGCCCGCTGGGCGCTCACCCGCTCAAGCCGGGCGCCCGCCTGCCCGCCCGCGAAGCGCTCGCCTGGTTACTGCGTCGATCACCGAACATCATCGTGATTCCCGGTACGACGTCGATCCAGCACCTGGAGGACAATGCCAGCGCCTGGGAGTTGGTTCAGGACCGCGAGGCGACGGCAGCGGGACAAGGCCGATGAAGCAGAGACAGATACTCGTTACGTGGATCGTCGTGTATCCGATGATCACTACCCTGTTCCTCGTGCTGGAGCCGGTGCTCAATCCCTTGCCGGTGCCGCTTCGCACGCTGGTCGTGAGCGCGGTGATGGTACCAACCATGGTGCTTTGGGCGATGCCGTTCGCAACGAAACGGCTCAGCAGGTTGCTGGCGCCCGAGCGGAACTGATCGCGGAGCTGCGGGAGGGCACCCCGCGGCGTGATTCACTGATGGCCGCCCGCCGATCCAGCGACCGGCAGGCACAGAGCTCGAAGCTGAATTATAGAAGCAGGGGGCTCCGCGGAGCCCGAAGGATCAGGCCAGCGCCAGCCCCAGATCGAGGTGCAGCTGTCCAACCCGACGCAGCTGTGCCTTGAGCGCGCGCTCCAGCGTGCGGATCTGCTCCCGTCCTTCGTCCTGGGCGGCCTGGCTGAGCGCGCGGAACTCTTCCAGCACCCGCGTCAGCCGCTCCCGTTCCTCGTCGAGCAGCCGCTGCCAGCGATCGCGCATGGTTTCGTCCGGGACCTGTTCCAGCCGCTCCTCAGCCCGCTGCAGCTGCATCTGCACCTCGGCTTCGCGAATGCGGATCCGGTCAACGCGGTACAGCTGGCTGGTGAGGCCGAGCTTCGAGGCCGTCCAGATCAGCCACTTGGTCGGATCAAACTGCCACCACTTCACGCCGTTACGGTAGTCGCGCTGAAACTTGTGGTGATAGTTGTGGTACCCCTCACCGTAGGTGAAGAACGCAAGGAAATCGTTATCCCGGGCAGAATTCTCTTCCGTATAAGGGCGCCGGCCCCAGAAGTGCGCCAGGGAGTTGATGAAGAAGGTGGTGTGATGCGTGAACACCAGCCGCGCTACGCCCATCAGCAGCAGGTTCGCGAGCCAGTCGCCGGTGAGCCAGCCAACCAGCAGCGGCGGCGCGAAGTTCATGAACAGGGTGATCGCAAGGTAGTTGTTGTGCTGCCACATGACCACGCGATCGCGCTTGAGGTCGTCAACGTTCCGGTAGTCTTCGTAACCGCTCGGATAGTCCCGGATCATCCAGCCGATGTGCGAGAACCAAAGGCCGCGCCCAGCGCTGTAGGGATCCTGCTCGTTGTCATCAACATGGCGATGATGGCGCCGATGCCCGGCGACCCAGGTCAGGATGCTGTTCTGCACCGTCGCCGCGCCGAACAGCGCAAACAGCAGCCGCAGCGGCAACCGCGCCCGGTAGGCATTGTGCGCCCACAGCCGGTGGTAGCCTGCGGTGATCGATATGCCGGACAAACCGGCAAAGAGGATGAACCCGACGACGGCCACCCAATCGAACCCGATGGTGAAGGCCCAGAGCGGTACGCCGATGACGGCAATGCCACCGGTGATGGCGAACAGCAGCGTCTGTACCCAGAGGAGTTGCGGCTTACCGGCAGGCGTTGCCCCGGTTACCGCTGCGGATTCGGGGGAAGGTTCTCGGATATTCGTGCTCACGTAGTCTCAGTCCATCCTGTGTCGAGGAATACAGCTTATGTTGGGGCGATTCAGCGCCGCGTCAGGGTAAGTTAGCTGCTCAGCGATCGAAAGTGACAATTAGTCGAAGGATTCGCGACACGCGCACGCTGCCCGTGCATGATTTATGCAAATTACTTACCATATATCAAAGCGATGGCCGACTTAAGCTCCTTTTACGGCTGAACCTTTTGACCCTGAAAAGAGGTTGGTAGCATCAGGCCGGTTGGGATTACCCACGAGACGATTCGAGGCTGATGGTGACTGACTTCTTCCTATCTCCGCGCCGGTTCCAGCGCGCCCTGGTACTGGTCGCGGTACTGACCGCAACCACCGGCAACGCCGACTTCATTGACGACTTCACCCGAGAGCCCGAGGTGCTGGGCGCGCTGCTGGCACCGGACGGCAAGCACATCGCCGTCATCCGCGAGATCGATGGTAAGCGCGCAGCGCTGTTCTATGAGTTCCCCAACCTGGAGCTGACCGGCACGCTGAGTTTCCCCGGCGACAACGAGGTCGGGCGGATCTGGTGGGTCAACAACGAGCGGATCCTGGCGTCGGTGGCGCTCGACGCGCCGGCCATCGAGGGTGAGGTCCCAACCGGCGAGCTGTTCGCCATCAACTTCGACGGCACGAAAGCCAAGCACCTCTTCGGCCTGCGCGCCGGGGGCGACTGGAACACCTCCGGCCGAACCCAGCACACGACCAACGAAGCGGCGAGCGGTCGCCTCCTGCACCCGCTGCCGGACCGCAAGCGCGACGTGCTCATCGAAATCGCAAACTGGAGCCTGGGCATCGACACGGTCATCGAAGCCGCCTATCTGAACGTCTACAACGGCCGGATCACCAACCGCTTCGCGGCGCCGACGAAAAATGCGCAGCTGGTAACCGACAGCGACGGCAACGTCCGCTTTTCCTACAGTACCGACGGGGATCAGAACAACGTTGTACATCTGCGTGATCCGGAAAGCGGCCGCTGGTCGCTGTTCTCGAAGAACCAGTACGGCGACTCCGAGACCGACCCCATCACCGTGGCTGACGATGGCCGCCTGTACGTCTCCCACTCCCCCGACGGGGGCCCCTACGGGATCTACCTGATGGACCCACAATCCCAGGCGCTGGAGCTCGTCTACCGCAACGAGGTGGCTAACTCGGAGCTGGAGCTGGATGGCCGGGGACGTCCCTACGCGGTGACCACCATGCCCGATCGGCCGCGCTTCATCAGCATCGACAAAGACCATCCGATCAGCCGCCTGACCATCCAGCTCGAAGGGTTCTTCCCGCAGGGGCAGCCGCACGTGGTAAGTGCAACCGATGACAACGCGTATATCGTGATTGCCCTCACACAGGACACCAAGACCCCTGAGTTCTACCTCTACGACAAGGGCAGCCGGAAGATCCAGCTGCTGTTCGACGCACTCCCCTGGCTGGACGACAACCTGCTCGGCAACAAGCAGCCGATTACCGTAACCGCGCGCGATGGCAAGGTGCTGCACGGCTACCTGACCGTGCCACGGGGTGCCGAAGCGAAGAACCTGCCGCTGATTATGGTGCCTCACGGTGGACCGCACGGGCCACGGGACGTCTGGGGCTTCGACTGGTTCGAAGGACCGATCCACATGGCCGGCTACGCCATGCTGCAGATCAACTACCGGGGGTCGGGCGGCTATGGGCCGGACTTCGAGTCCTCTGGCTTCCGGCAATGGTCCGGCGCGATGCAGGACGATCTGACCGACACGGTGCGGTGGGCGATCAAGGAAGGCATTGCCGATCCGGAGCGAATCTGCATCTTCGGCTGGAGCTACGGCGGCTATGCGGCCGTGATGAGCATTGAGCGGGAGCCGGATCTGTACCAGTGTTCGGTCGCCGGTGCCGGCGTTTACGATCAGGACCTGCAGTTCCGCAAGGCAGACTTCGCGCGCCGCACACGGTTCGGCAAGAACTACATCAACCGCGTCGTTGGCCCCACCCTCGAAGATCGCCGGCGCGATTCACCGGTGACCTACGTCGACAGAATCAAGACGCCGCTGATGCTGATCCACGGTGATCGTGACCAGCGGGTGCCCATAGACCACATGTACGCGCTGGAGAAAGCGCTGAAAGCAGCGGGCAAACCGAAGCCGGAGCGCCTGGTGCTGAAACGCGAAGGGCACTCGCCTCGCAATCCGGAAAATCGCAAGAAGATGTGGCGCAAGACGCTGGCGTTCTTCAAGAAGCACATCGGACCGGGGATCAAGGTCCCGCAGAAAGACGTCGCCCAGCGCTGAGCAGCAGCACGCCCACCCAACCGTTGCGTCAGAAGCTGATCGCCGTGCGCCAGGCGGCGGCGTATCGGGACAGGTCCGGAAGGCTGCTGAGGCTCTCCTCGAATTCGGGAATGCAGAGGTTCGGCAACGCCCGCATGTCGCTGCTGGCCTCCGGATCCAGATAGCTGCGCAGGCTCTCGAGCTCCAGGGTTCTGCGCCGCGCTGTGTCGTCGATGACCTCGGCAGCGGCTTCGAGCAGCGCCGGGCTGGCGCCGGCATCCTGCAGCAGGTCGAGGGCGGGAGCCGCTCCGGATTCGGTTCCATTGATCGATCCGGGACCGAGCCGGTTGACGAGCACCCCGAGCGGGGCCAGGTTTTCCTCACTCAGCCGCGCGGCAAACCGATTGACCTCCCGCAGGCTTAACGGATCCGGGGCACAGATCAACAGAAAACCGGTCTGCGATTCCTGCATCAGCGCCCGCACTTCCCGAGCCCGGTCCCGAAAGCCGTCGAACAGCACCGAAAAGCTGTTCAGAAACTCGCCCAGCTCGCTCACAACCGATGAGCCGGTAAGACCTTCGATAAACTTCAACGTCATCGCCGAAGACTGCCGGAACAGGTTGAACTGAACGCGCGCGATGCTCTGGTACGGTTTCAGGAACGCTTCCGTCAGCGAGCCGTCGAGCAGGCCTAGCACACGCCGCGGTGCATCGAGAAAGTCGAGCGCGTGTTCCGCCGGCGGCGTGTCGACGATCAGCAGGCGTTCTGGATCCGCCTTCGCCTGTGCCAGCACCTGCTCCATGCTGATCAGTTCCCGGGACCCGCCGAAGCTCTCCGCCAGCTGCTGGTAGTAGCGGTTCGCCAGGATCGCATCCCGGGCCTCGGCCGACGGCGCATGCCGATGAACCAGCTGATCAAAGGCGGATTTCGGGTCCAGCATCATCGCCGCCAGGCGACCCGGCGTATCGGTATCGATCGCCTGCGGTTCGTGGCTGAGCCCATCCAACCCTAACGCCTGAGCCAGGCGGCGCGCCGGGTCGATCGTCATCACCAGGACGTCGCGGCCGAGCTCCGCAGCACGTAACCCCAGCGCTGCCGCGGTGGTTGTTTTACCGACGCCACCGCTGCCGCAGCAGATGACGATCCGCTGCGCGCCGAGAAACCGATCCGGATCGAGCTGTCGGCTCATTCGGTTGCCACCGCTGCCGGCGTCCAGCCCGTGACCAGCGGCTCGAGCTGCCGGGCGAGCCCCGCGGTGACCGACTGAGCGAAGCGGAACGCCCAGTCGTCGCCGCTCGGCTGCTGCGCTTCAACCGCGGGGCGCAGTACCGGCAAGCGCAGGGCGCTCTCGAGCAACGTCGGCAGCCGTGGATGCAGCATCGCCGCCGCCGCACAGAGCGCCTCGGCGCTGCGCGCGCGCGCTTCGGCGCGCCGGCACTGCAGGAGCGTCGGCACAAGCTGCGGGTCCACTGCAGCAAGCTGCTCGAGCTCGTCCAGCAGCGCAGCAGTCAGCGTCGTGTGTTCGATCCGGTTGAGCAGCAGCTGCGTCGGCAGGCCAAGCTCTTTAACGGTGAACTCCGCCAGCTCGGCGGACTCCCGCAGCGGCATCTCCTCGCACAGGCTGGGCAGCAGCAGGCGGCTCTGCTGCGCGTTCGTCAGCCGCCGTTCGATCTTCCGCGCGATGTCGAACAGCGGGCCGAAGCGTACGGCCTGCTGGGTTGCGCGCGGGACCTTCAGTAGCTGGCGCAGGTGGCCGGTCGCCGGCGCATCGAATATGACCTGATCGTAGGGCGCCGCGGTGATCAGATCATGCAGCTTGCCGAGCACCATGAGCTCCTCGAATCCCGGTGCTGCCGCGGCAAAGTCCCGAAACGCCCGGCTGTTGAAAGCACTCTGGTAGAGGCGGCCAAGGGGCAGCTTGCGGCGCACGTACTCGCGGACCGAAGCCATGGCTTCGATGCGCACCAGCATTAGGGCACCGTCGAAGCCCGGTACGGCGACGCCCTCGTAACCGAAGGGCAGGCCGAATACGGGATGCCGCCGGTTGCTGTTCTCGAGGCTCACGAGCACGGTGCGCTGGCCCGCAACTGCGTAGCGCGAAGCCAGCGCCGCCGCGAGCGTCGTTTTGCCGACGCCCCCTTTGCCGCTGACGATACTGAGCTGAGCCATGGTTTCTCGACCTTCGATCAGCGCCGGGTAAGTGCCCGACGCCGTTGTCCGTTGTGCGCGGCTTCGCAGGCAGAACCGCACAGCCTGTGCCGGTCGCGCCAACACGGCTGTTGCTTTGCCCCAATCCTCTTGCGCCCCCGTCCCCCGCGCCCGCCAGCCCTTGACCGTAACTGGGGCCCTAGCGCGGCCGGCGCACCACCGGTCGCCGCGCCGGTTCAGCAATGGCTGCAGGCTCTGCAGCAGCCGCGGGCTCCGTCATCGCGACGGCATCCGCAGCAGCGGCGACCGGGCGGTGCTGCCGCACCGCAAGTGCCAGGGGCAGCAGCACGAGCAGACCGATCAGCAGGCTGATACCGGCGAGCAATAACAGCACAGTGCGCATGCCCCACAGGTCAAAAGCGTACCCGACGAACGGTCCGGTCAGCACGAAAGCAGCCCGGAACCCGAAACTGGCCAGCGAGTTCGCCGTCGCCCGGTAGCTGCTGGGGGTACGGCGGTTCAGCGCGTCGCGAAGAATCACCAGCCCGATGCCGCGGGCAACGAAAAATCCTGCTCCGGCCACCAGGCTCCCCATCAATCCGAACCGGTCGAGGCCCAGGTAACCGACGACCGGCAGCACCCCGATCAGCAGCAGCGTCGCCCCCGTTCCCAGCCTGCGTTCGATCCGGTTCGCGTAGCGCCCCGACAGCGCACAGGCGAAGGACAGGCCGCCCCACAGATAGCCGAAGTGCAGCAGCTCGAGGCCGAAGTCACCCCACAGCTTCTGCAGCAGCCAGACCGCATTGAACGTCGTCAGGCTCCACACGCACAGCGCGAGGAAGCAGAACCGCAACACGGCGGAGTGCTCCCAGAGATGCCGCGCGGCCGTGGCCAGCGGCAGCGGACCGCGCAGCTCCGTTGCCGGTGTCTGTCGCGGGGGTTCGACGAGGCTGAGCGCAAACACCAGGGGCAACCAGCTGATCAGCATCTGCACCAGCAGGACGGCATCGATCGTGCACCAGACCAGCAGGATGCTGAGCAGGGCCGCGGACAGCGATTCCGCCAGGGTCCGCGATGCATAGAGCTTGCCGACCACCTCCGACTGCCGCTCCGCACTCCGCCCAAGGGACAGCTCGGAGTCGTAGACCATGGCAATGTCGGCACCGGACACCAGCGAGCTGCTCACCGCGAGCAGCACTTCGAACGCCACCAGCGACCAGAAGTCGTGGGCAAACAGCAGCACGCTGTTGCCGAGGCCACAGAACACGGCACCCCAGATCAGCGTGCCACGACGACCCAGCAGGTCCGCAATGACGCCGGACGGAACCTCCAGCAGCAGCACCGCCAGGGAGAAGATCGCCTGGAGCGTGAAAATCTGCTGCATGCTGAGGCCGCGGCTCTCAAAGAACGGCACCGCAATCGGCATGATCAGCAGAAACACCTGAAAAAACGACAGCCAGAGCGTCGTCGGCAGGTTGCGTTTCAGCGGTGTGCGCTGGTCTGTTGCTTCCCTAGTCATGGTTCGGTCCTGTTCGACCTCGTGATCCGCAGCGCGGATCGTGTGTTAATTCCGGTTTTCAATGCCCAGAAACGAAAAAACCCCGAAGGCGCTGGCTCTTCGGGGTTCTGTTGCTGCTAGGCACCAGGTGCGCTATCGCATCATCCGCCCGAATCCCCGTGCCAGCTGTAGTCGACGAACGTCATCGTGGTGCTGCACCCCGCCCGGGAGCTCGAAACCACAGCACGAACGCGCCCATCCCGCAGCAGCGGCTGCGCGGTCTTCGTGATGTTGTGCTGGACGTTGGTCATGGTGTTTGCGTTGTCGTTCTGTTTAGAGGCTGACACTGTGCGCCTGAGTTGTGCTGCTCGGGTTGCGCCGCGGAATTTGTTCCGCGCATCCGCTTCGATGACGGTGGCCAATCAGCGCGTTTCCGCCTGCGCGACCGCGCTTGGCGTGCCGCATGTCAGACGGGCGCGCATGGTGAACCTCGCACGCGGCAAGGTCAAGCCGTGGCCCGGCTCAGGCCGAATTCTGAGAACCCGTTTGCGGTCGCCGGTTGGGGCTGGGACGCCGGAGCAGACCCCGGATGCGGTCCATGAGCGTCTGGTACTTGAGATCGGTGAGCTCGCCGGCGTCGAGCCAGATCCCGTTGCAGTTACTACAGATCTCGTACCAGATGTGGGTCTGCTCAGGATCGTAGGTTGGTTCCATTGGAATTGAGCAGCGCGGGCAGCAGACCTCGTCCATGTCGTCGAGGGCGCGGCCGACGCTCGGATCGCCGATGTCGATCGACGCCTCGGCCAGATATTCCCGCTGCATGGCCGCCAGACTCTGCGGGTCGCAGAAGAGCCCGGCGCAGGCTTCACAACGGTGCAGGCGAATGGTTTCGCCGTAGGTGATCTCGATCAGCGCCCCGACGCACTTTGGACAGTTCATGCGGGGACTACGGCCTGGCTCAGCATGGTTCGGTAGTCAGGCTGCAGCTCCATCTTCGGTCCGAAGCCCTTCGCAATCAGACACTCATGCACTTTCGCCAGGCGATAACACGGGGCGTTGACCACCAGATGGTGCTCGAGGTGGAAGTTGACGAAGTACGGTGCAACGAACACCCGCTCCAGCCAGCTGGCGGAAATCGTGCGCGTGTTGCGTAGCCGGTCGTTGTTGTCCGGCACCGCCGCATGCTCGCCGATGTTGCGTAGCCGGGTGACGAAGCGGTTCCAGGTCAGTGCCGGAACCCACCAGAGCAGAAAGTACAGCCACCAATGGCTGAACAGCGCAAAACCCGCAAGGAACGCGAGATTGATTGCCAGGTTGGGACCGATTCGCCGGAGTCCGGCGAGCCAGCCGCGGGCAAAGTAGCCGCGCAGCATACCGCCGTACTGTTTGATACCCGTTCGCCCGGTCAGATCGCGCCAGACCTTGCGGCGGAAGCTTGCCGGCGTGATCGGGAACGGCGCCGACAGCGGCAGGTCCGGATCCTCCGGCTGCTGCGTGTGCGCGTGATGCTGGAGGTGGTAGCGGCGGTAACTTTCGATGCCGGCACCGAGCAGCGGGCGACTCAACACCCACTCGCTGACCCAATCGTTCAAGGCCCGGCTGCGGAACAACGCAAAGTGCGCGCCATCGTGCGACAGCACCGCCAGCCCAAGCTGCCGCGCACCAATGATCAGGATGCCGAGCAGGATCGTCAGCGGGTTGGTCCAGAGGCTGACCGCAATCCAGGTCAGCAGTATGACGCCCCAGCAGTGCAGGGTGAGCCAGGCACCGCGCAGGTCGGACACGCGTCGGAAATCGACAAGTTCGGCGTCGGTGAAGAAATCCCGCGGTCGCTGCAGAGCATTGATCTCGGCGTTAACCCGGGCAGTACGCACCGCGACGTCGGCAGGCACGCCTGCAGCGTCCTCGTAGAGATCCCCAGCCAGCGTTGAATCAATGCGCTTGCTCATGGCTATAGAATACCAGTTTCCACACCGGCCGCCGGAGCAATCGATGTTCGCGGTGATCGGCCAGCAGGAGCCGCTGCCATCGCCACATCGCCCCGGATCCCGAAGTCCCAGCCGGCCAACCTGCTGGGCACCAGCGCCGCCAGCCCCCTCGGCTACCGGAGCTGGGCGCTCTACCAGTGGGCGCGCGATCCCTACACGCTGCTGATCACCATCTACCTGTTTTCACCGTATTTCAGCCGCGAAGTCGTCGGCGATGCCGTTCGGGGCCAGAGCTTGCTCGGTACCGCCAACAGCCTGGCCGGATTTCTCGTTGCCCTGGGCGCACCCTTCCTCGGCGCGATCGCAGACAAGAACGGGCGCCGGAAGCCCTGGATCGGCGTGCTGGTCGTTCTCGCCGTGCCGGGCCTGCTGCTATTCTGGCTTGCCACGCCGACGAGCGCGCCCGGATCGATGCCGCAACCTCAGGTCATCTTCCTGACCTTAACCGCCATGGTGATCGTCAGCGTCGCACTGGATTTTTCCGCCGTGTTTCACAACGCGATGCTGCCGAGCATCGCGCCGGCCACCAAGGTTGGCGAGATTTCCGGTCTCGCCATTGCCCTCGGCAACGCAGCCGGCGTGCTCCTGATGCTGTTCGTGCTCTACGCCTTCGCATTGCCGGGATCGATGGACTGGAGCTGGATACCCGACAGCCCGCTGTTCGGGCTCGACCAGACTGCCGAAGAGCAGAACCGCATCATCGGACCCATCGTCGGCATCTGGCTGCTGCTGTTTTCCCTGCCGCTGTTCCTCGCAACGCCGGAGCAGGGCGCCGGTATGCCCATGGCCACCGCTGTCAGGGCCGGGCTGGCGGAGGTCTGGGAGACCGTTCGTCAGGCCCGCCGCTACAGCAACGTCGGGCTCTACCTGCTGGCGCGCATGCTGTTCAATGACGGCCTGGTCGGCGTGCTCATCTTCAGCGGCGTCTACGCGGCCGGCACCTTCGACTGGGGCACCGTCGAGCTCCTGATCCTCGGCATCCTTACCAGCGTCTCAGCCGGCATCGGGGCGTTCTTCGGCGGGCTCATCGACGATCGCATCGGCTCCAAGCGCACGATTCTGCTCGCCGTCGGCGGTACCGCGGTGCTGCTTGGCAGCGGCGTGATGATCCAGCCAGACAGCATTTTCGGTCTACCCTACGTGGCTGCCGAACCGATCTGGGGACTACCGTTCTACAACACGCTGCCGGAACTCCTGTACTTCGTGAACCTGCAGCTCTTCGGCATGTTCATCGCAACCGGCTTCGCCGCGTCCCGCACCATGATGGCTCGTCTGGCTCCCCGCGAGCTCATGACCCAGTTCTTCGGGCTGTACGCCCTGAGCGGCACGGCCACCGCGTTTCTGGCACCAGCGGTGGTTGCGATCATGACCGACGCCTTCCAGAGTCAACGCGCCGGCTACGCTTCGCTGATGCTGCTGCTCAGCTTAGGCTTCCTGGTCATGCTGTTCGTCCGGGAGGAACGGGCGACGCTGGCCACGAGCTGAACCGAGCTCCGCAGGCGGTCTGCGGCTCAGCCGCGCCATCGATTAAGCTAATCGTGGCTATCGACGGACTCGACACCGATCACCAGGCACCAACAAGTGGACACTGAACCTCTGAACGACGCTTCGCCCGCCGAGCTCACGGCTCGACCGGCAGCCCCTCCGTCAGCACCGTCTGCCGCCCAGACCACGGTGATGGAGCGGCTGCGCGACCGCACGGACGAGCTCGAGCTCATCATCTCAAGCCTGACGATCTTTGCGCTGTTCTCGTTGCCCGGCTGGCTGTTCAATGCGTTTGCCGACAGCTACACGCACCTCTCAACGAGCTTCGCCATTGCAGGCAGCGTCGTCACCATGCTGCTGACCGGTTTCTGCTACGGCCTGGCCGCCTGCTTCGTTGTCCATCTGATGGCCCGCGCTTACTGGGTCGGGCTGATCGGCCTGCGCAGCGCCTTTCCGGAGGGGATCCGCTGGGCCCGCACCAAAACCCTGGGCCCCCTGTCGCGGGAGCACTACCGCAAATCGCTGCCGAGCCTGGAAACGAATATCGAAAGCACTGATCGGCTCGCTTCGTCCCTGTTCGCCGTCATCAGCATGCTCACCTTGAGCGGGCTCTGGTTCGGAACCATCATGGTTGCGACGCTGACAGCGGCAGGCGCAGTCGGTGCGCAATTCGGCCTGACCAACGCTGCCCTGCTCGGGGGTTCGCTGCTTATGCTTGCTGTGTTCGTCGGTGTGCCGCTGCTGGTTTACCTGCTCGATGCACAGCTGGCCGCACGCGCCACCCGGCTCCGAACGAGCCGCAGCTTCAGCGCCATGGTTGGCGGCCTGCGTCGTATCGCCAGCCTCGCCTACCCCCAGCGCCTGGTGCTGCCCGTGCAGCTCACGCTGCAGAGCAATACCCGGCCGGTTGCCTTCTTCATCGCGCTGGTGCTGGGCATCTTTGTCATTCTCAGCGTGGGCAGCTACCGCGTCGCCGCCTGGCGTGACTTCACCATCTCCAGCGAGTTCACCTACCTAGATTCGGAGAAGCTCCGCGGCGGCTTCCGAAGCGTCTTCTACGAAGACATGCCGAGCGGCATGAACCGGTTGCGCGCCTGGCCCCGCGTGCCCAGCTTCCGCCAGAGCGGTAGCCACGTGCGCCTGTTTCTGCCCTACCACCCCCTGCGCGACAACCTGGTGCTCGATCAGCTCTGCACGACGGCACCGCCGCCCACGGACGCTGCAGTGTGCCTGCGCAAACTCTGGTCGGTGAGCATCGCCGGTACTGAGATCGCGCTCGATAGCTTCATCGTCGCGGAGCGATCGGAGCTGTCCATGCGCGGGCTCATCGGCCTGCTGCCGCTCAGCGGCCTCGAGCCCGGGCTGCACCAGATCGACGTGGTCTGGAACCCGAACTCGTCGCAAACCGCAGCGCCCCTGGACGATCGCTACGCGGAGGTCACGAGTACCTACACGATTCCCTTTGCGTTCATGCCCGACTTCGAGCTGGGTGCTCCGTAGCGCTGCCGCCGAACCAGGGCACGCAGGATTCGATTCGCCGTCGGGCGGCGGGCAGCGCCCCCCGGATCGCGTACTTCGCGTCAAAGCGAATCATTCAGAAGGGATTCGCCGACGGACGTCACCGTCAACGGCGCAGCAACGGCAGCGACGCGCAGCGAAACGAACCACCCGTGGCGGGCACGCCGTCAAATTGAATGGCCTCTACCTGGTACCCCCTGGCGCGCAGCAGGTCGTTGACTCGCGTGCAGGCGGGATGGTCGCGGGCCAGGACCGTCGATGGTGCAATGGACAGCACATTGGTCACCAGGTGTTCGCGCTCCACGCCATCAACCTCCAGCCAGAGATGCTGTTCGAGCCGCTCCCAAAGCTGCGGCTCATTGCCGCTGAGGCTCGCGGGGTGAATGAGCAGTTCACCACCGCCGAGCGGGTTCAGACAGCAATCGAGATGCAGGCACCGATGCTTCACGGCAAGTACTTCGATTCCGTCCGTCGCCAACCGTTGCTTAAGAAAGTGCGCACCCGCCGCATTCGAGCGCCGGTTGATGCCAACCAGCAGGGTATCCGGCGCGAGCCACACCACGTCACCCCCTTCCAGCAGCGCACCCGCCGGGGGGCGATGTACGCGTGCCGGATCAACGTCCTCGAGATGGTGTTGAATCGTCTCAATTTCCTGTGCCCGGCTCTGAACGGCCATGTTGGCGATGTAGAACTGATCCCGAACGACAAACCCGATATCCCGCGGACAGGTGTAGTCGAAGGAATAGGCGGCGCCTGGATCCGCCCGTAGCACCTCAACCCCGTAGCGCTCGAGCACACCGACGTAGCTCGCGTACTCGCCGAGCAGGTCCTCTTCCCGGGGATAGGAGAGCGCCAGCACCTCGTCCCGGCGATCCGTTTCAGGCACCAGCGGATACTCGTCGAATTCCCGTCGGACGCGCGCACGATCGCGCTGATAAGGGGCCCCAAGGCCAATGATCACCTGCTTAAGGCAGGTGTATTCGTCGTTTATCGAGAGCAGAAATCCTCCGAACCACCGGATCGCTCAACCGGCACCTGGCAATGAACATCGTCCTGTGTTCGACTGATCCGGCATTCTCTGCGAGCCCAGGCCACCGTGATCAACCGACGCAGTCTACTCCGCAACAGCGCCGCCGCGGGGACACTGATGCTCGCATCTTCCCTTGCTGCCGCACTGCGTGCTGGTCGAAACACGACCAGCGCAGCGCCAGCAGCCCTGCGTGCGATCAGTGCAGGTCAGGTGCGGGTCTCAGCGGGGCCCTGGTCGCAGCTGCCCGAGATGGCAACGGGTGTGTACCTCGAAAATCTCTATCTCGAAATGCCAGACGGTGTGCGCCTGAACGCATTTCTGTAGCTGCCGGAAGCAGCGGCCGCAGACGCGCCCGTTCCGGCTCTGTTGAATACTCACCCGTACCGCAACCTGCCGCGCGATGACGCGCGTGCGACCCGCAGCGGCTATGCCTCACTGTTTGTGGATGTCCGCGGAACCGGCGGTTCGGAAGGCACGCCGACCGATGAGTACTCCCATCAGGAACACCTCGACACCGACAAAATCATCGACTGGTTGAGCCGGCAGCCCTGGTGTACGGGCAAGGTCGGCATGTATGGCGCCTCCTACTCGGCCTTCAACGCGCTGCAGATCGCCTATGAAATGGCGCCACCAGCTCTGGCGGCGATCTTTCTGAACTGTGGAACGGACGACCGCTACACCGACGACATCCACTACCCCGGCGGCGCCATGCTGATGGTCGACAACTCCCGGGCGCTCGGAATGCTGGTCATGAACGCCATGCCCGGCGCCCCGGACTATGTCCACGACAGTGCAGCGTCACTCGCTCGCTGGAACACGCCACCGTGGCTGCAGGGGTTTCTGCACAATCAGGTAGACGGCCCCTACTGGCGCTACGGATCGCTGGCGCCGGACTACGAGCGCCTGCGAACGCCGACCTTCCTTGTGGGCGGCACTCTCGACATCTATCAGAATCAGGTGCTGCGGGTGATGCGCGAAGCGATCAACGCTGAAACGCGCGGTATTCTCGGTCCCTGGCACCACAGCCTTCGATACCCAGGTCCGGCCGTCGACCTCGACGGCATCCGTCTGCGCTGGTTCGATCAGTGGCTGAAAGGAGAAGACACCGGGCTGCTGGACGAACCGCGCGTCAGCTTCTACATGCCACGCTGGCGCCCGCAGTCGTTCCGCTTCGAAGACGACGTGCCCGGCGAGTGGCGCTTCACCGACCGCTGGCCCGAGTCGGCGTATGAGCCCGCACACCGGCTCTATCTGACGCCGGAGCCGGACGCACTGCGTTCCACCACAGCGCAAGCACCCGTCGCCGGTACGACGGGCAGGTTGGCGAGCCAACCCGACACTGCTGCCGTGCACAACCTCGACTACGCTCCGGGGACGGGCGCCAGAGATCAATCGTTTGGGCCCACGGGTGCCGAGGGCTACTACGGGTTGGATCGGCGGGAAGACGATGCCTGGTCGCTGACCTTCGACGGGCCGGTACTGCGCGAGCCCCTGGAGATTCTGGGCTTTATCCGGGCCCACCTGTTCGTCGAGTCTTCCGCCGCCGTTACCACCTGGATTGTGCGCCTGTGTGATCTGGCACCCGATGGCTCTTCTTATCTGATCACCCGCGGCTACCTGAACGGAACGCATCGTTCCTCGCACAGCAACCCTGAACCCTTGGTTCCGGGGGAGGTGTACGAGCTCGACTTCTCGCTTATGGGTACCGCGTACCGGTTCGAGCCCGGGCATCGGCTGCGGGTGTCCATCAGCAATGCCGACTTCCCCGTACTCTGGCCCGCGCCAGAGCCGATGCAGACGCGCCTGTACAGCGGCGGCGAACGGGCATCGTACGTTGCGCTGCCGGAGCTTCAGGACCTGCGCTACCGGACTGGCAAGCTGCCTGTGGCGCCGTCACGGGAACGGCCGACATCCTCCCTCAGCGTCGAGACCGATGACGCACCCTGGTATGAATATCGGCGCGACCACGAACGCGGAATCAGTATTGCCCGAGTCAACCTGCCCTTCAGCGGCCAGATCGAGTGCCGGGTCGAGGATGCGCGGCCAGGGTATGCGTCAATGTCCGTCGACACGATCAGCACGGAACGCGCCGCGGATCGCGAAGTCAGCATTCGATCGAAGGGTGTGCTGCGGTCGACGCCGCAGCAGTTCGAGCTGGACATGTCAGCCGAGCTGCTGGAGGACGGCAAATCAATTCGCTCCAGGCGCTGGCAGGATCGCATTCCCCGGCGGCTCGTTTGAATCGGCGATTGTTGCGGTCGCCCAGTACTCCGGAAAGAGCACTTCGAAAGGAGCTCCTCGCAGGCGGTGAGAGCCCGGCTTTGACCGTTCTCACCCAGGCTGCTCGATCCCCTGGCAGATGCAGGGGCAGCTGCAGGGGCTGCTATCCGAAGGCAGTCAGCGCGCTGACTTCAGCCTCGACGCACGCCTCCTGGATCGTACGGACCTCGCACCCTCGGGGTTCTCAGTGTCCTGTCAACCGCTCATCCGCCGGGTAGCTGATCTTGTACTGGTGCCGGATTTCCCACTCACCGCCCGCATCAAGCGACCGTTCCCACTTCAGGACACCCGGCCGATCATCGATGTCTCTGGCCGTCGGCTTCGTTGCGCTGCGCGGCACGGTTACCGCGATCTCCTCGTTGCGCGCTACAGGGAGCTGATCCAGGACCTCAATGGCCGCAGGCGTGCTGCCCCGGTTGACGATCCGGTACAGGAAATCGACCGCTTCTTCGCGGCGCTTGTTGATGATGCCGCTCTCACCGTCAAGCCCGCCCTGATCTTCCACGACCACTTCGATCCGTCGGTTCTGTCCGAGCGGCAGCTCGAGCTCGGCACCCTGGCGGGCAGCGGGCAGCGTCGCTTCGCCAACATAATCGCCGTCCAGGTAAGCCCGCAGCCGGCTGGCGGCGAGCGGGGCCGCCTGAGCATAGGTGAAGTTCGCGACCAGGAATCCAGCGTCTGCCTGCCGGGGTACGATCCGCGTCACCAGCTCCGCTTCGAAACTCAGCCGCTCAAGATCGAAGCGCTGAGCGTCGTCGCTGTCGTTTGCGATGGTGACGCGTCCGGGTACGGCATAGGTCACGCCGTAGCTGGTGACTTCTGCGGCGATGACAACCTCCTCGATCGGTGCGGCCTCCATGGCCATGTCCGCGCTTGGGGCTGCAGCGGCAAAGCCCTGAACGCCATTCATCGCGGCAGCGGGCCGTCGCCGTTTCATCATGCGCAGCTGCTCGGGATCATACAGATCGACGAACTTTGGATTCAGCGTCGGCGGCGCAATGCGCCGTGACGGATTGCCGGTCGAGAGCACCAGTTCGACGTCCGTCCAGTCCTCGGGCGTGGTCTGGGTGACGGCCGCCTGCTGCAGCAGCTCGAGCTCTCCGCTTGCCGAGTCCATGCGGGCCTCGTAGGTGGAGCGCCAGCGCGCGGCCGGCTGCGGATAGCGCAGGCGCAGCTCGATCGTCTGCGCACTGGCACTGGTTGCGGTCAGTGCAATCGTCGTGCTGGCCCGCTCCTTCCCGCGCGCCTGCTTGAGCTCACGCTCGAGCTGAGAGCGTCGTGCCTTCTGCCGCTGCTGTTCAACTGCCGTGCTGCGGATCTGTGCCAGCGCGGCGGACGCACCGCTGTCGAGCGTTGCCAGCGCCTGTCCCCAGGCACCGGTGTCGTCGCTGCCACCGGCAACACCGTACCAGGCGTCTTTGGCATAGCCCTGCGCCAGGCCATCGAGAAACTTGAGCTTCAGCTCTGCCACGCTCACCGCATCAGCCAGCGCCTGCTCTTCGCCAGCCAGCGACTGAAGTGCCGCCTCCAGCGCCTGAACCTCGGGGCTAACCGCATCGGCGCGTTGATCGCTGGAACGGCGGACCTCGGCGAGGCGAACATCCGGGCGGCCGGTCAACAGCTCGACGCGAGCCACATCCAGCTCTGCCGGCAAGCCCTCGATTGCAAGCTCGTTGCGCCCGGCCGCCAGCGTGAGGGTGGCTATGCGTTCAACGACCGCTCCGGAGCGGTACACGGTGACGCGGTCAATGCGCGTCTCAAGCGCCAGCGCGGCGCTGCCACCGGACAGCAGCAGCATGGCAGTCAGTAGGTTCAGCGGGCGTGCTCGCGCCACGCTCTTCATCCAGTTGCTCATCGAGGATCTCCCTGCTTACCCGCCCCCGCGGGTCTCCCGTGCCTTGATTCTGACTGGCGGCGGGTCGTTCGGTTCCCCGGACACCCAACGCCCCACCGCGCACTTTGCGAACAGGCACGTTACCCTGCTGCTGTCCGGACAGGCGACCCTGCTCCGGTTCCGGAAACCGTTGGAGCACTCATGAAAACGCTGGTCTGGCTTCTGGTCGGCATCCTCGCGCTAGCTGCCGCCGCCGTGTGGCAGCGCCACTGGCTGCTGTTCGAGGTCCTGAGCGACGGTACGACACCGGCCCTGCTCGAGGCCACGGCGGAAAGTGCTGGCAGCCGCTGGCACGACGATTACTTCCTCATCGAGCCGATCGATGAACGCACTATCGCCATTGGCGAGCCGCGGTATCCGCAACAGAACTTCAGCTATCTGATTCTGGGCCGCGCGCGGGCGGTACTGTTCGATGCCGGGCCCGGCCTGCGCGACATTCGCGCGGTGGCCGAGTCGCTCACGGACCTGCCGATCACTTTCATCCCCTCGCACTTTCACTACGATCACATCGGCAACGAGATCACCTTCGATCAGGTTGCCGTCATCGACCTGCCCGAGCTGCGCAAGCGCGCGCCGGACAACCGGCTGGCGCTGACCTGGCAGGAGCACCTCGGTTCGGCGGAAGGCATCGCCGCTCCGGTACTCGAGATCGACAAGTGGCTCGCGCCAGGCAGCACCATCGACCTTGGCGACCGCACGCTCGAGGTGCTCTACACCCCGGGCCATACCGAGGATTCCATTTCGCTGCTGGATCAATCGAGCGGCACGCTGTTCACCGGCGACTTCATTTACCCCGGCGACCTCTATGCGTTCCTGCCGAACAGCGACCTCGGCGACTACCAGCGCGGCGCGGCAACGCTGATCGAGGTCGCTACGCCGGAAGCCGAGCTGCTGGGCGCTCACCGCGCTCAGGCCCCGGGGCTACCGCGCCTCAGTACGAAAGATCTCAAGGATCTCGATCGCGGGCTGCGTGCGCTGCGAGCCGGCGAGCTGCGCGGCACGGGCACCTACCCCGTCAGTTACCCGATCAACGAGCAGCTCACGCTGCTGGCGGAACCCCGCTGGCTGCAGTCCTGGAGCGACGACTGATCGTACCGGCCCCCTGCGACCCGCGCGCATCCTGAACAGGACCGGCTGCAGCGCTCAGCGCGGCTACCAGGTTTCCTTGTACGGCCGCAGGTCGAGCTCGTGCGTCCAGGCCGACCGGTGCTGGCCATGCAGCACCCAGAACGCATCCGCAATGGCATCCGGCGCCAGGGCGCCGTCCTCGCCGAGGGAGGTCAGGTAGTCCGCAAAGCGGCCCTGCACAACATCGCCATTGATGATGCCGTCGATGACGACGTGAGCGACGTGGACCCCCTGCGGACCGTATTCCCGAGCCAGGGCCTGAACCAGATTGCGCAACGCGGCCTTCGACGAGGCAAAGTGTCCGAACAGCGGCCGGCCCCGAAGCGAGGCAGACGCACCCGTGAACAACAGCGAACCGCTGCCCTGTGCCGCAAGCACGGGCAGCGCACGTTTGGCGGTAAGAAAAGCGCCGTAGCAGCCGATCCGCCAGAAGGATTCGAACTGCGCCTCGGTCAGGTCCTCGAACGGGATCGGCTGGTTGCCGCCGGCATTGAAGATGACGGCCGCCACCGGTGCGCCGAGCGCGGCCACGTGCGCAAAGAGGGCGTCCTGGTCAGCGGCGGAAGTGACGTCAACGGCCATCGCCTCGGCGGAACCACCGGCCGCGCGCACCTGGTCAGCGCTGGCCTGCACCTTGTCGAGGGTGCGGCCGGAGACAACGACGTGCAGGCCTTCCGCCGCAAAGCGCCGGGCCAACGCGCCACCCACGCCGTTGGGTGCGCCGGCACCGAGCACCACCACTGAATCGGTCATCGCTTCCACTCATCGTTGCTGGGTCGTCGCCGAGCAGCAGTACGGACCGCGGGCGGATCCGCCTCAGAAGGCAACGGTGTCCGAGCGTTCTCCATCAGCCACTGCGGCGATGGCCTCAAGGCTGATGCTTCCGCCAGAGCTGCGCAAGGTCAGTGCCTCACCGCCGTCGCCCAGGCTGCCCTTGAGGCGCGATCGGCGCGGTTTACCGCTGACCGCAATGGGCAGCGAAGTACGCACCTGGCCGGCCGAGGTTCGCGCATCGATGCTGAGATTAGCTGCCGGATCTAGCGCCACGGCGATTCTGCCACCGGACGTTTTCAGGACACCGCCGCGGTCGTTGCCGGGTACAAAAGAGGCCTGGATGCTGCCGCCGGAAGTCACAGCGTCTACATATCCGGCCAACGCCTCGAGATTCAGCGCACCACCCGATGTCCGCACCCGGACGTTGCCGCTCACACCGTCGACGGCGATGGGTCCGCCGCTGGTGCTGGCCAGCAGATCACCGGCAACCCCGCTGACCGAGACCGCCCCCCCGGACGTTCGCAGCTCGGCGTTTGCGCCCAGCTGTTCGACGGCAACGGCACCCCCGGAGGTACGGGCATCGACGAGCGCAGCGCTCGGCACACGGACGCTGAACTTCAGTCCCCGAAAGGTACCGCCCCTGGCCTGGCGCTCCGTGCGCTTCGCCGTTACCCGTGCCAGGCCATCGTCGCTCTCGAAGTAGAACGCGAGAAAGTCTTCGAGCTCAGCGTTGTCGGCGGTGACAACGACGGAGACGCCCTGCGTCCGATCGCCGACGATCTCGATGGCACCAGCATCGGTCTCCAGCTCGAAGCGCCCGTCGTTGGGCAGCGCAAGCTCGCGTTCGAGACGAAACTCGGCGCTGGCTGCGGCAGCGCCCATGAGCGTTGCAGCGCCAAGGACGGGTGCGATCGCTCTGATCCATTGCGGCATGGGATTCTCCTGTTCTGGGAAGGATGTTCGGCTACGGGTATAAGGGTCGGGCTGTCCGGCGGCAAGCAGGCCCAGGTAGCTGCCGCTGCGCAAACAGCCCGTCAGAGACTAGATGCGACAGCCGGACCAAAGGTCGCACCCGCCCTCAGAGGCGGATCCCGTGCTGCGCAAACGCTTTCAGCTGCGTCAGCACCTGGGCCCAACCCCCCTGCCGGTTGAGCAGATCCTGCAGGCCCGTTGGGGTCTCTTGAAAGCCGGATTCGGTCAGGCTCACCAGCGTGCCCCGGCCGGTTTCCTCAAAGTCGATCCGGCAGCGCAGGTCGTAGGTACCGGAGTCGGCCTGCCAGTCGAACTCGAAGCAGGTTACCGGCTCATAGCGACAGACCCGTCCGAAGTGCTCCAGGGTACTGCCATCCGCCGCCAGGTTGCGCCAGCGAAACACCAGCTGGCCGCCGGCCTGCGGCTCGAGGGTCGTCGCGTCGGTGAACCACTGGTTCAGGCCATCTGCCGTTGTCAGCAGGTGCCACAGGCGGTCGCGGGGTACATCGATCGTGGTTCGAAACGCGGCTACCCAGCCGCGCAGGTCGCGCGCATCCAAAGTGCTCCGGGCAGCGCGGGTGGCATGCGCCCCGAAGGTGCCGAGCACGGTATCCCAGCCGCTGTCGTAGCCGTCCCGGACCGCTTCGGCCTGCTCGCCGAGCAGGTGCCAGTCATGATGGGCCAACTCGATCAGCGTGCCCTCGGCATCGGCGGTGAACGTCACCTCCACCCGCTGCGCGGTCGCCGCGTCGCGGCCGGGATACCAGGAAAACTGCAGCCGGCGCGGTGGTTCCCAGGCGGTCACGCGCCCCCACTCGGCGACCGCGCCGCCCTCGCCCTGCTCCAGGATCCGGCCGCCAACACCGGCTTCCATGAGGCATCCGGTAGACGTCGGACCAAATACCGAGTGGCCGGCGTGGCGCGGCCACCACTCGCCGAAGCGTTCCGCAAAACGCCCGAAGGCCTGGCTGGGCGACACCTTCAGATGCAGGGTCTTCGTAACCGGCGCAAAGAGGCTCACTGCGCTACCAGTACTCATGGTTCCTCCTCCGGGTCAGCCCGGGCTCCCGGTGCGCTCAACGCCACGTCTACACCATCACCAGCATCTTCGAGAGCCGACAGCGCGTCGGCCCAGAGCGCGTCGAGATACCGTCTGACCTCGACCAGCCCGGCAACGTCGATGCGGAAAATCCGCTGTGCGCCTCTGCGCTCCTGGCTGACCAGCCCTGCCTGCTGCAGCACCTTAAGGTGCTGTGAGACTGCCGGTCGCGACACCGGCAAGCGCGTCGCCACTTCGCCGACGCTGGCCGGCGCCTTGCGCAACTCCTCGATGATGGCCCGGCGGGTCGGGTCCGCCAGACAGTGCAGGACGGTGCCGTCGGTGCTGCTCACGCTGGTTGGCTCCCCGGTTCGGTTGATCTTCGCTCGGCGCGCAGCGGCGCCGTTCGGTTGGCAAATCGTGACGCTTCGCAGGCCGTCGCTTCGCGCAAGTTACTGCTCACGCGTCACCTCTCGGACATAGTGTTTCGCGTAAGTCCAAACTTACCGTAAGTATATACTTACGGTAAGTCAAGACTTACCAAATTGATCGGCGCGCAGGCGGTTCTACGAAGAACGCAGCAGCGGCCGTCAGGCTGCCCCAGCCGCGCGCCGGGTCCGGTCACGGGCGGCCTGCCAAGCTGGCTCCTCCGGCAGGCGCTCGATCAGCAGCGCCGTGCAGCCGCTGTCCTCGAGCCGGTAGAGCGCGGCGTAGAGCTCGCGCGCAAAGCCCGCCGGATCATCAGGCAGCGCTTCGAGCGCGGCCACTCGCTCGCCCAGCGGCTGCGCCGTTGCGGCGCGACAGAGGATTGCCAGCGGCTGATGCCAGGCGCTCGCCAGCTCGGCTGGCGTCGCCAGGCGCGTTGCCAGATCTGCCGGCGCGTAGTGGCGATACCGTGTTCCTGGGGATCGGACCTGATCCTGTGCCGTCGATGGCGCCAGCGGAATCCCGGTCCGTTCTGCCAGCACGGCTCCGCTGATCGATCCTTCGCGCAGCACGCGCGGCACGCCGCCGCACAGATCCACCACCGTCGACTCCAACCCGAGCTGCGTAGACCCACCGTCCAGCACCGCGTCGATGCGCCCACCGAGGGTGCGCAGGACATGAGCAGCCGTCGTCGGGCTGGGCCGGCCGGCCCGGTTGGCAGACGGTGCGGCCAAGGGTCGACCAGCACGACCGATGAGCGTCCTCGCAAGCTCGAGATCCGGCATGCGTACCGCGACGGTATCGAGCCCGCCCGCAACCACCGCGGGCACGGCAGCGGCCTTCGGCAGCACCAGGGACAGCGGCCCGGGCCAGAACGCTGCCATCAGCTGGCGGGCGAGCGACAGTTCCTCGCTGCCTGCACGCCACAGCTCGAGCGCCGCTTCTGGCGCGGCAACGTGCAGGATCAGAGGATTGTCCGCGGGCCGCGCCTTGGCACGAAAAATCCGCGTCACAGCCGTTTCGCTCAGCCCGTCGGCACCCAGGCCGTAAACGGTCTCCGTCGGGAAAGCGACGAGCCCACCCGCGCGCAGGATGTCGGCAGCGCGATCGATGGACCCGGCTCCGGAAGCCAGCAGATGCTGCGTCATTCGGTGTTCAGAGGGCTCGGCATAAGCGCCATGATCAATCTTCCGTCGGGGATCGTCGACCCGAAGCCGCCACTCGACCGGTGCTGAATCCACAGCCCGGAACCCGTCGCAGGCCGCCGCCGAGACCCGACCGCGCTGACAGTGCGTGTTGCTGATAGACCTATCGACATTCAACGCGCGCGGCTAACATCACCCGCGGCTGAACACGGCCCCACAATGGCACCAGCACCCCGCTAAGAGGGTGGCAACGAAGGCGAACAATATGACCGAACTACACTGCGACTACCTGGTCATCGGCTCGGGCGCCGTCGGCATGGCCTTCGTCGACACGATGCTCAGCGAGAGCGACGCCAGCTTTCTCATCGTCGACAACCACCATCAGCCGGGCGGACACTGGAACGACGCTTATCCGTTCGTCCGCCTGCACCAGCCATCGCACTTCTACGGCGTTGCCTCCACCCCGCTCGGCAGCAAGACCATCGATCAGACTGGTCCCAACGCTGGTTTCTACGAACTGGCTGGTGTCGCCGAAGTACAGAGCTACTTCGAGCAGCTCATGCGCCAGCGCTTTCTGCCCTCGGGACGTGTTCAGTACCTGCCGATGTGCGAGGCGCAGTTCGACGGCACCGTACGTAACCTGCTGTCCGGCGAAGTAACGACCGTGGACGTTCGACAGCGCATCGTCGACAGCACGTTCTTTCACACCAGTGTCCCGTCGCGCCACCGGCGCAGCTTTGCCGAAGCCCCGGGCGTGCGCTGCATCGCCCCGAACGCGCTGCCGATCGAAGCACCCTCTGCGCAGTCGTTCTGTGTGCTCGGCGCCGGCAAGACGGCCATGGACACCCTCGTCTGGCTCCTCAACAACGGGGTAGCTGAAGACGACATTGCCTGGGTCTGCCCGCGACGCTCCTGGATGATCAACCGCAAGGTGACACAGGCGAGCGTCGAGTTCTTCCGCTCCAGCATCGGCGGCTTTGCCGGCCAGCTCCAGGCGCTGGCAGAAGGCACGTCGCCCGAGGATATCTTCGATCGCCTGGAAGCCAGCGGATTCATGATCCGCGTTGATCCAACCCAGCGCCCGACGATGTTTCACTACGCCACGATTTCCGAGGGCGAGGTCGCACAGCTACAGCGCATTGAGCGCATCATCGAAGGCCGCCGGGTGCAGTCCATCGAACGCGAGGGACTGCAGATGACCGATGGTTCAACCGAGGCGCTGCCGGCCGACACGCTGTACGTCGACTGCACAGCTTCGGCGGTCGATTTCAAGAACCCGCCCATGCGCCCGGCGTTCGAGGACCAACGGATCACGATCCAGGCGGTACGCGTGCCGAATCCCTGCCTCAGCGCCGCCGTCACCGCTTACGTTGAGGCCCACTATGAGGACGACGTAACCCGCAATCGCCTGTGCAACCCGGTGCCGCTGCCGGACGATGAGCGTGGCTTTCTGCGCTCGACGCTCGGCAACATGATGAACCAGGTTACCTGGTCGGCAGAGCCTGAGCTGAGTGCCTTCGTCACCAACTGCCGGCTGGATGGTTTCGGCGCCGTCATCCGCGACGCCGACACAACCGATCCGGAGAACCAGGCGATCCTGGAGAAGATGGGCCGCTTCGCTCAGCCCGCGGCTGAAAACCTCATGCGCTTGCTGTCCGGCTGAGGAGACCTGTCGCACGCGCCCTAATGCAGGGGCCGCACGAGCCTTCCCGGCTCGCACGGCCCGGCTGGGGACCCGATGCCATCGACTTACGCTGTGGGATGCTTCAGTCGATGCGGCTCAATGCCGCATGGGCAACCGGAAAGGTCAACGTTCGGGCGCCACCGGAACCGCTGTACGACTCGATGCCACAGCGCGTGCTGCCGTTAAGCTTGGCCGTCCCCTCTTCGAGCTGCACCAGTACCGTACCGCCCTCTTTGGTAATGCGACCGGCATGTACCGCCGCCTGGCAGACGATGCTGGAAAAGGCGTAACGATCTGTGCCGGTAATCCGCCGATACCTGAGGTTGCCGGGTGCCCTGGGGCAGACAAACGCGAAACGCTGCCCGACCAGGTTGCGATTGGCCAGCCCCGTCGCGGTGAACTTGGTGTCCCACTTCAGCCGCGGCAGGTAGTCCGCCTGCACGGGGTTCAGCGGATCGACCGCCGTAGACCGAACGAACTCATAACTTCGGGCGGTCTGCGGAAACGCCTTTGACCGGACGTCGTGAGCTTCGCTGCCAACATACTCCGGCAGGCCCGGATTCAGTTGCACGGTAACCGTACCCCCGGCACGGTCAATTTCGCCGGCATGGACAGCAGCTACGCAGATCGCACTGTCAGACGCATAGCGTCCGCTACCAAAGATCTCCGTATCAGCGTCTCGGACCGTGAACTCCGGACACTCAAAGAAGAACCGTTGACCGACGAACTTATCGTTGTCGACCTGGAAGTGGTTGAGCACGGTGTTCCACTCGAGCTGCATGGGTTGCGGTTGATTCGCATCAGCGAATACCGGTGCGGTCACCCCAATGCACAGCCCCGCCAGCAGACGCACGACCATCCGTTGGACTCGCCTGGAGCAGCGCGCACTTTGCAGCGTCCATCGGGAAGCCGTTGAAGCGTTGAGAATCATGATTCACTCCTGAGGGTTAAGGATCTACCCGAGACACAGCGCCGTCGGGTTACCCTCTAAAGCGGAGGGAAGGCTGCGAAACGACAGCCTGGACCCACTATTTTTCTGGCGGTGGCCGAAAAATCACGGCCCGGGTAGCCGCGAAGCGCTCGGCAATGGCATCTGCCAGCGGCGGCGCAACGTCGAGATCGTCGAGCGTAAGCTCAACAATTCCGAGCAGGATGTCGAAGTGCCGTTCCCGGAGTCCCTGCTGCTCGATCAGCGGGCGGTGGACCGCAGCCAGCGCCGTCGCGTCATACCCATCATCCCCTGTGAGGAGCACCGCCAGCAGCGCGCGCTGATGACGCATGACCCGTTCGACGTCAGCGTCAGCGAAGAAGGGAGACAGCTGAGGGCTGTTCAGAAGATTGAAGTACAGCGCTCCGACGAAAGCGTTGAGGGCGGCGGCGCCGCCCAGCTGTGCGTAGAGCGATGAGGCAGGCGGATCGGTCGGCTGCATTCGAGTTCCCCAACGGTGGTACCCGTTGAAGCGGAATCGAACTCATGGAACGACAGCCACGCTGCAGCCGTGCGCCGTTTCGTTGCGCGCTCCGAAGTCGTGAAAATAGCCAGCGAAGGGTGCAAGCGTTGCACGTTGCGCAGCCACTTGCTCGGCAAAACGGGATCGGAGCACGTCCAGCTTGCGCTGACGCTCGGTCAGCTCCGACGGCAACGGGTAGTCGCTGCCGGCCCCATGGGCCTCGAGCTGCCGTAGAAAGCGCCAGCGATCCAGGGCATCGAAGAACGGTGGCGCGTCATCCTGGAACAGCCGTATTGCCTGATCGAAGGCGGCATCCTCCCGGGATGCCATGCCCAGGTCCGCAAGAGCGTTCCAGAGGGTTTGCCGCGCTTTGACTTCTTCGCGAGCGGCCATCGCCTCCAGCTCCGCCAGCACTCCCGCTTCGGGACACGCGGCCGGGAG
>JBCDGJ010000021.1:0-41603 GCA_038757945.1 Pseudomonadota bacterium | reverse complement strand
ACGCTCGCCGGTTCCCGGATCAACGCCGATGATCCGCCGGCGACGGTCGACGCCACGGCGCTGGCGCGGCTGAAGGCGGCTGGTGCGGTGTGTCTCGGTGCGACCAACATGGGTGAATACGCCTACGACTTTGTGACTGCTAACCATCACTACGGCGCGACCCTGAATCCCCACGCGCCCGAGCGCTCGGCTGGCGGCTCGTCCGGAGGCTCAGCCGCGGCGGTGGCCGCCGGGCTCACGACGCTTGCGCTCGGCACCGACACCAACGGCTCAATCCGGGTGCCCGCTTCGTTCTGCGGGCTGTGGGGCTTCAAGCCCAGCTATGGGCGCTTGAGCCGCGCGGGCAGCTTTCTGTTCGTCGGCAGTCTCGACACGGTCGGTGTCTTCGGTCGTCACGTCGACGATCTGGCGCTGGCCTATACGGCCATGGCTGGGCCGGATCCGCGCGATCCGGTCTGCTGGCCGGCTGCTGAAGATGACCCGGAGCTTGCGCTCCCGCCGGGCTCCAGCGCTGCGGTGGACACGCTCGCCGGCGTTCGCATCGCGCGGCTTGGCGGCTACTTTGAACAGACGGCGGCGCCGAGCATTGATGCTGCCGTTGACACCGTCGCTGATGCCTTGGGTGTGCGCCACCAGCGGGAGCTGCCGCACCCGGAACTCGCGCGAACGGCCGCATTTGCGATTACCGCCGCCGAGGGCGGTGCGCTGCATCGTAACCGGCTCAGCCGTCGATCCGAGGACTTTGATCCCGCCAGCCGTGACCGGCTCCTTGCTGGCGCCCTGCTGCCCGCAGGTTGGTACCTCAAAGCGCAGCGGTTCCGGCGCTGGTGGCAGCAGCAGCTGCGGGAAGCGTTCCGCGTGGTGGATGTTTTCATCGCGCCCGCCACCCCTCTGCTGGCGCCGTCCTTCACTGAAGAATGGCTTTCCCTCAGCGGCCGGAGACTGCCGTTGCGGCCCAACATCGGGCTGTTCACGCAGCCCATTACGCTGGTGGGATTGCCGGTCGTTGCTGCCCCCGTTCACGCCCCTGGCGTACTCCCCACTGCCGTGCAGCTCATTGGCCGCCCCGGCAGCGAGCGCCTGCTGCTCCGGACAGCTCGGGTGCTCGAGCAACTGGGGGCATGCACGGCGCCCGTGGTTGGCTGATCCCGGCGTACCCCGTGCGAAGGATCGGTTCGGCCCAGAGGTCCGGGGTTGAGCGCGGTCAATTGCCCGAAATGGGTGCGGTGTCTACGCACCTCGTTGGTGCGCTCGGTGCGCTGACGACCCGAGCGCCGACCTCGAATCCGTAGCAGGGACCTCACCGCCGGCATCGGCGCAGGCGCTGTAAACGGTCTGATCAGCGCTCTGCCGGCCCGACGTCTGGCATGGGAATTGCTCCCTTCTGATGCATAAGTCTGATGCAGAACAGAGACGCTGCGAGCGGGTTACTGCAGACGTCCTGGAACAGCGCCAATCATTGGGGGGCACGCATGCGATTCAAGGAAAGCGCGGCAATCGCCGGGTTGCTGGCGGCACTGCTGGTGCCACAACCGGTCTTGGCAGTGGAAGAGGCGATCACCGATCAGCAGGCCTCGGATACCGCGGCTGCGGCGAGCCAGGGGCGAATCGATTCGATGGCGGACGCAACTTCCCAGGCGCTGCAGTCCTACCGGATCGCGCTGCAGCGGTCCGAGAGCCTGGAAATCTACAACACTCAGCTGGCCCGGCTGATCGAATCCCAGCAGGCCGAGATTGCGAGCATCACCCGTCAGACCAACGAGATCGAGACCATCGAAACCGGCGCGCTGCCGCTGATGATCGAGATGACGGCAACGCTCGGCGAGCTGGTAGAGGCCGACGTACCGTTCCTCGTCGCCGAACGCACCGAACGGATCGACAACCTGCGCGCGCTCATTGATCGGGCTGACGTCACCGCTGGCGAGAAGTTCCGACGCATCATGGAGGCGTATCTGATCGAGGTGGACTACGGCCGCACCATTGAGGCCTACCGGGGCGAGCTGCAGACCGGAGGTGACGTGCGCACCGTGGACTTTCTCCGCGTCGGGCGGGTGGGGCTGTACTACCAGACCCTCGACGGCGGCGAGAGTGGCCGCTGGAATGTCGGCCGCGGCAGTTGGGAAACCGTGAGCGGTGACTACCGGCGGCAGATCGAAATGGGCCTGCGGATTGCGCGCAAACAAGCGCCACCGGAGCTGCTGACGCTGCCGATCACTGCTTCCGGAGACGCCGCATGAAGCCACGGATTCCGCTCAGCACGGTTGCCCGAACCTTTCTCGCCCCGTTCGCAGCTCTGATCGTCGTCGTGCTGCCGTTCCGGGTTGCAGCGGCGGAAGCTGCTGGCAGCCTGTTGGAGCTCTACGAACGGGTGGAGAAAAACGCCCGCTCAGAGTCTGCGCACAATCGCGAGCGCGAAGCCGAATTTCGCGCCGCCCGGGATCAGCAGCAGCGGCTGCTGGCCGAAATCCGGCAGACGATCGCTGAACGCGAAGCGCGCAAAGAGGAGCTCAAGGCGAACTTCGATGCCAACGAGGATCAGCTTGGCGAGCTCTCGACCGAGCTCGATCGCCGTATCGGTAACCTGGGGGAACTGTTCGGCGTCTATCGGCAGACTGCGGATGATACCCAGACGCTGCTGTTCGATTCGCTGATCAGCCTCGAGTATCCGGAACGCCGCGCCCAGATCGAAACGCTCGCTGAGGGGACCGAGGTGCCGACGATTCCCGAGATGCGTGAGCTGTGGCGGTTGCTGATGCAGGAGATTGCCCTGTCCGGACAGGTTGCTGAGTTTCCGACCAGCGTCATTGCACCTGGGGGTAGCGCCTATGAGGCGGAGGTGACCCGCGTCGGGCTGTTCAACGTGGTGACCGGCGACAAGTATCTCAACTACCTGTCGGAGAACGATTCGCTGGTGGAGTTGCCGCGACAGCCGGCCGGCTACCTGCGCAGCACTGCCGGTGCGCTGACCAGCACCGGTGCTGGCGACGCGGTGGGTTTTGCGCTGGATCCTTCGCGCGGGGCGCTGCTTGGGTTGCTGGTGCAGTCGCCCAGCCTGGTGGAGCGGATCCAGCAGGGCAAGACCGTAGGCTACGTGATCATTGCGACCGGGATTCTCGGCCTGCTGCTGGTGCTGGAGCGCCTGCTGCGGCTGTCGATGATCAACTCGAGAATCAAGCGCCAGCTGAAGGATCTGGATCGCGTCAACAACGACAACCCGCTCGGCCGCATCATGACGACCTACTACGAGAACGAACACCTCGATGACCTCGATGTGATCTCCCGCAAGCTCGAACAGGTTGTGATCAGCGATGTCGCCGAAGTCCGTAAAGGGCTGCCGACCATTAAGGTCCTGGCCGCCGTTGCACCGCTCATGGGGCTTTTGGGTACGGTGACCGGCATGATCGGTACCTTCCAGGCGATCACGCTGTTTGGTACCGGTGATCCGAAGCTCATGGCCGGCGGTATCTCCCAGGCGCTGGTAACCACCGTGCTGGGCCTGTGTATGGCTATCCCGCTGCTCCTCTCACACAGCGTTCTGAACAGCCGGGCGACCAACCTCAGCAAAATTATTGGCGAGCAGGCCGCGGGCATGATGGCCCGTAAGGCGGAAGCCGTAGCCGAAGCTAAGGGACGGAAAGCAGCGAGTGCTTGACCTGGTCAACCAGTTTCTCGACTTCATGGATAAGGGTGGCCCGGTGCTCTGGGCCATTTTGGCCATTGCCATCGTGCTCTGGTGGCTCATGCTGGAGCGCTTCTGGTTCTTCGGCGTGGAGTTTCGGGGGCTGCTTGATACGCAGGCTGATCGGTGGTCGGCGCGGGCCGAGCGCACATCCTGGTATGCGAGCTACCAGCACAAGCAGGTACTGTCGGAGATCGACTGCGCCATGAGCGTCAACATGAAGGTCATCCCGACGCTCATTGCGCTGCTGCCGATGTTTGGTTTGCTGGGCACGGTCACCGGAATGATTCAGGTTTTCGACGTGATGGCGGCAATGGGATCGGGCAATCCCCGGGCCATGGCTAACGGCGTGAGCGCTGCAACCATTCCAACCATGGCCGGAATGGTCGTCGCGCTTGCCGCGCTGCCATTTGCCACCCAGCTCGAACGCCGTTACCGACGCAACCTGCGTCTGCTGGCGGAAGTGATCACCAAGGAGTAACGATGTCCGACGGCTCGCGCTTTCTGATCGACGACGACGAAGAGAGTCAGATCGACCTGACCCCCATGCTCGACGTGGTGTTCATCATGTTGATCTTCTTCATCGTCACCTCCACTTTCGTAAAGGAGTCCGGCGTCGATGTGACCCGTCCGGATGCTGAGACGTCGGTGCCTACCGACGCGTCCAGCATTCAGGTCGGCATCGAGGCGAACAATCAGATCTGGATCGATAAGCGCCAGGTTGACAAGCGGGCCGTTCGCGCCAACATTGAAAAGGGGCTGGCCGAGAGTCCTGGCGCTGCGGTGATCATCATTGCCGATGCGCTCTCGAATACCGAAACGCTGATCGAGGTGATGGATCAGGCCCGCCTTGCCGGCGCGACCAGTGTCTCGGTGGCGACGGACGAACCCTGATGATCGCCAAGCAGGCTGCCGCCGGCGCGTTGGCCCTTGCGTCGGGCTTCGCACTCTTTTTTCTGATGATCCTGCTGATCCGCAGCGATGGCATTCTGGAAAAGCCGGACCGGAACCGCTCGTACCTCAATTTCATCCGCGTCGATCCCGCTGATGATGATATCAGCACCAAGGATCGCCGGCTGCCGGAACCGCCCCCGCCGCCGGAGGAACCGCCAGAGACGCCGGACTTCTCGACGCAGATCGACCAGGTCAGCGCTAACATGAACATGGATATGCCGAGCATCGGAGTCAACGTGGGTCAGGGTGATGGGGCCTATCTGGGCACCCTGCAGCAGGGCCAGGGCCTCGCCGGTTTTGATACGGACGTCATTCCCGTCGTGCGCGTGCCGCCTACCTATCCGCGGCGGGCAAAGGTAGCGCGCATCTCCGGTAAGGTCATCATGGCGGTCACCATTCGTCCGGACGGCACGGTCGCGGATGCCGAAGTCCTGGAGTCGGAGCCGCCGCGCATGTTCGATGATGCCGCGTTGACCGCAATGCGGCGCTGGAAGTTCCGCCCGAAGATCGTCGACGGTACGCCGGTCGCGCAGCGCGCCCGGCAGACCATCGAATTCAAGCTCAACTGATCGGGGTACACCTTATGCGGCGCGCCGTTCGTCTTCGTAGCTGCTGGCTGCACGCTCTGTATGGCGGGCTGCTCGTCCTGGCCCTGATTGGTATCGCGCCGACAGTTCACGCAGCCGCGGATTCGGTCACAAGCAAGACCTACAAGCGGCTGACTGACGCGCAGGAGATGATGGGCGAGGGTGATCTCGAGCAGGCCATCATCGACCTGAAGACCCTCGCCGGCGAAGTTGCCGAAGATACCCTCGACGAAGCACTGACCCTGCAGATGCTCGGCTACGCGCAGATGGCTGCCGAGCGCTTCCCGCTGGCGATCAAGAACCTGAAGGCGAGCCTCGCGGTGGATCGCCTGCCGGAGAAGGTCAAGTACAACGTCGGCTACATGGTGGCTCAGCTGCATGCCGCGCAGGGTGAGTTTGATGAAGCCCTTGATTTTGCCGCGGACTGGTTTTCTACGATCGAAGCGCCGACGCCCGAGCAGCTCATGTTCATGGCCAACATCTACGCTCAGACCAAGCGCTATGCGGAAGCCATCCCGTACGCCGAACGCGCGGTGGTTGCGGTCGACAAGCCACAGGCGAGCTGGTACCAGCTGCTGACCGCAGCCAACTACGAGCTGAAACGGTACAAGGAGGCTGCCCGCACGCTGCGCCGCATGGTCGAGCTCTGGCCGGACAACCCGGGCTACTGGGAACAGCTTGCCAGCGTGCATGTCCTGCAGGAAGAGGAACGCACAGCGCTCGCCGTGCTGCGCCTCGCCTGGCTTCAGGGTGTGCTGGAGAAAGAGTCGTCGATCAAGACGATGATTCAGCTGGCGGCCAGCCGCGGTATTCCCGAGCACGCCGCCCGGCTTCTCGAGAACGCTTTTGCCGAGGAGCAGTTGCCCCGCAGCGAAGCTTATGTGGAGATGCTGGCCAGCGCCTGGATGGCCGCTCGCGAAAACGATGAAGCCATCGCTGCGCTGGCTGAGCTCGCGGATCTCAAGGGGAACGGTGAGCCGATGCTGCGCGCGGCCAACCTGCAGGTGGAGCGTGGCGATTGGGATGCGGCGGAGCAGACGCTTAAGGACGCCCTGGATCGTGGGCTGGATTCCCCCGGCAAAGCCTGGCTCTTGCTTGGCATTACGCTGTCCGAGCAGGAACGCTTCGAAGACGCGTTTGCCGCCCTACGGAAGGCACGATCCTTCGACGCTACCCGCCGGCAGGCCATCCGCTGGCTCGGCTACGCCGAAGACATGCGCAAGCAGGCGCAGTGGCAGGCGAGCTACGGCGGCTGACGGGTCCGCAGCGTCGGCGTACCGCTTTCGTGCGCGGGGCTGCGGTCGCAGCCGGTCAAGTCAGCCCGCCGCTGGAGCAGGGTGGCTGAGGTTACCGATGCACTTCCTCTTCCCCGTGGGCGTGCAGCAGGTCGAGCAGCATGCGGCGGATCAGTAGCCCGGGCTTATCGGAAACCATGTGTTTCTCGACCCGCCGGGAAACATCGACGCAGGCGTCCGGGTCCGTGCTCTCGAGAATTTCCTTGTCTTCGTTGGTAACGCGGCGGTCGAAAGCAATCAGCTCTTCGGCTGAGGCATCGGCCTCGCTGTCATTGCGGTACAGCCATTGGCTGAGCTGGATGTGCTCGTCGTCGATTGGCGTGGCGCAGTTGAAGATCGTGTGGATCAGCCCGTTCGGATAGCGGCAGCCGAAGCGTCGGGCAAAGGGCAGGTAATAGGTGTTGTTGAGCAGGCGCGTGGTGCGCGGTTCGTTGGTGCCGGTCAGCCGATGGCTTTCCGGCGGGTTGAGGATCGGTACCTCCGTACTCGACTCGAAACCCCAGTCGTGCTCGATCAGCTCGTAGCGTGAGGGTTCCGGGTTGGCGTTGTCGCCGAAGGTGGCGCGGTGTACGTAGCTGAAGTGCGCGTTGTCGAAGGCGTTCTCCAGAAAACGAAGGCTCGATGTGTGCCAGCGCTCATAGAACTGAGGAATACAGCGGACGCCGTCCATGTCGTCTTCCGGAATAGGTGGCAGGTCCATGAGCGGATCCTCGAGGGCAACCCAGACGTAGCCGTTACGGAGCTTGCAGTGATAGGCCGGTACCCGGATGTCCCGCAGCTCGGTCTGCTCCGGAGCCTGGGGCAGATGCACGCAGCGACCGTTACCGTTATAGGTCCAGCCGTGATAGCCGCAAACGATGTTGTCACCATCGATCCACCCCTTGGACAGCTTGGCCGTTCGATGGCAGCACCGGTCCTGCACCGCTGCCGGCGAGCCATCGGCCTGGCGCCAGATCACGATCGGCTCGCCCAGGAGGGTGAACGGCACAGGACCGGTGTCCAGTGCCTGCTCGGGCACGGTCGTGTAGTAGAAGCGGCGTAGCACGGCCTGCTGGGTAACGAGCATGGCGATTCCTCGGGAGCCCGGCGGCTCAGGCTTCCGGGTCGGTTTCGGGAAGATGCAGAAAGATGAGAACAGCGAACAGGATCAGGGTAAAGCGGAAGGCCGCCTGCTGGCCGTTCCAGGTCTCGGATTGCCACATCAGAAACCATTCCGCGCCGATGGTCAGGAACCCCGTGAACCAGAGTCCGATGCCAAGCGCCAGGCCCAGGGTGGCAACGGTCTTTGCCGCGGTGAAGCCAGCTGCTGAGGCAGCGCGGGCCCGGAACAGGGCCCAGGCGCCCCAGGCGGTGAGCACGGCCGTCGCCAGCTCGGCGGCAATGATCAGAGCGTACGCGGTATGGTGAATCCAGGGCGCGGTCAGCGCCCGGCTCATCAGCCGGTTGCCCTCAAAGGTGTCGTCCATGCTCAGCACGTGGCGCACGAACTGAAAGTTGGATTCGTAGTCCACCAGATTGTTCCAGCCGACCAGCAGGGCGAACAGCGCCACTGCGGCAACGAATGCGGCTTTGACGAGCCGCAGGGTTTGCAATGCCATGATTTGCTCTCTCCTCATGCCCGGTGGGTCAGGCCCGCAATGCGGTTACCACCTCGCAGATGGCATGGTTCGGTTGTCCCTGTTCGCGAAGCAAGATCAGTGCCCGCCGGTCTGTACGGGTCTTTCATCCGTGCCGGGAGAAAATGGCAGGCATGGAATTTGTATTGCTCCTATCCACGCTGCGCGCTGCGCAGCTGCTGCAGTTAACAAGGGAGGCTCGATGAGCACGGTAACAACGGGGTCAGGGGCGACGCTGCCCGAGTTCGGTACGGTCACTGAAGCGCTGGTGGCCGCGCTCAAGGATATTGTCGGTGCTGAGGCGGTGCTCACCGAGGCGCGCCAGCTGCAGTCCGGGTCGAAGGACAGTTACCACTTCTCGCCGGTCCTCATCCCTCAGCTCGACGGCCGCATGGCCGACGTGATCGTGCGCCCCCAGACCCAGGAGCAGCTGCGGCAGATCATTCAGCTGGCAGTGCGCGAACGGATTCCGCTGACGCCGAGAGGCGCCGGCACCGGCAACTACGGGCAGGGCGTGCCGCTGTTCGGGGGTATCCTGGTAAATACGCAGAATCTCAACCGGCTGGTGCACATCAGCGCCGAAGAAGCCTGCGTCGGAGCGGGCTATATCCTCTACGACATCGAGAAGGCCGCCGAGGGCGTCGGCGCGGAGCTGCGTTGTTTCCCGTCGACGGTACCAACCTCCCACACCGGTGGCTTCATTACCGGCGGTTCCGGCGGCGTCGGATCGATTACCTGGGGCATGCTGCGCGAAGCCGACAATGTTCGCGCGATCCGGATTCTGACGATTGAGGAAGAGCCGCAGGATCTTCTGCTGACCGGCGACGATCTGCGCGGGGTGATGCACAACTGTGGGCTGACTGCGTTCGTTACCGAAGTCACCCTCGGCCTGGCCCCGAAGGTGGCCTGGCAGCAGTATGTCCTGGCCTTCGATACGCTGCGGGCGGCGCTCGGTGCCGCGGAAACGCTGGGGCGTGACGAAGGCCTGCGCAAGCGCCTGCTTACGGCCTTCGAATGGCCGGTGCCGAGCTACTTTCGGCCGCTGGTCAAGCGCGGCGGCTGTCCGGAGGGCAAGCACCTCGTGTTCCTTTACACCGACGAAGGCCCCGAGGCGGTGGCTTCCCGGGCGCAGGCGCTGGGCGGTGCAGTCACCTATCACGACGGGCCGCGGTCCGCCGAGACGCGTGGCTTCCAGATCTACGACTACACCTGGAATCACACCACGCAGTGGGCTATGAAGACCGACCCCCAGCTCACTTACCTGCAGGACGGCTTTGTCATCGAGCGGCTGGTTGAGCAGATCGAGGCTCGGAAGGAGAAGTTCCCGGAGGTCCAGGAACACGTCGAGTTCACCCGCGGCGACGGGCAGCTCCGCGCCGGCGGCTTGAGCATCGTACGCTTTAGCACCAAGGAGCGGCTCTGGGACCTGATCGAGTACTGCGAGGCCAATGACATACAGGTGTCGAATCCGCACACCTACTACCTCGACGACGATACGCGCTGGTATGGCGAAGCGTTTCTGCAAGCGAAGCTGCGCTGGGATCCCCATGGCCTGCTCAACCCTGGACACCTGCACGCGCTCGAGAATCCGTGAGCTGGACCCTACGCCGGGCGCGTCTGCGCGGGCGGGAAGCGCTTTGTGATCTTGCGCTCACCGCTGACGGGCTGAACGTCGTTCCGACGACCCTGCCGGTAGAAGCACCGCCCGGTGTGCCGCCGGCGCTCGACGCCGAGGGCGGCGACTGGGATCTCGCCGGGCGGCTCGTGCTGCCCGGCCTGGTCGAGCTGCACACGCATCTCGACAAGACCTTCACCCCGAGCCGCAATCCTGAAGGCACGCTGATTGGTGCCATCGAGCACTTCAACACCGTCGCCGCGAACCGTACGCCGGCTGACATCGAGGCGAACGCCGAAGCCGGGCTCAGGGCTGCGGTCAGCCGCGGTGTTACGCGGCTTCGCAGTCATCTCAACCTCGGCAGCGAGAGCGACCTGGAGATGATCGAGATCATGGTTGATCTGCGTCGACGCTATGCGGATCGCCTGGTGCTGCAGCTGGTCGGCATGGCTGGCCTGGACGGCACCGACGGCCCCAAACGGCTGCTCGAGGCCGCGCTCCGGCTGGGGATCGATCAGGTGGGTGGCGCCCCGGCGCTGGCCGCAGATCCGGCTGCGAACGTGGCGGCCACGCTGGATGCGGCGGCAGCCCTCGGCGTGCCGATCGATCTGCACATCGATGAGAACGAGAATCCAGACAGTCGGACGCTGCTGGCCTTTGCCGAGGGCGCGCTCGCCCGCCGGCTGACCGGTCCGCTGACCGCCAGCCACTGCTGTTCGCTGGCGTTTATGGCCGCGTCGGAGCGGGATGCGATTCTGAATCGGGTCGTCGAGGCGGGCATCGGCGTGGTAGCGCTGCCGGAATGTAATCTGGTGCTCATGGGACGCGCACACTGGCCGGTGCCCCGCGGCTCGGCGCCGGTGAAGGCGCTGCGCGCCGCCGGGGTTGTTGTCGCCGCCGGTTCCGACAACGTGCAGGACGCCTTCAACCCCTTCGGTGGGTACGATCCCCTGGGATCGGCGAACCTGGCTGCGAAGGTCAATCAGCTCACGAGCGACGCCGAGCTGGACGCCGTGCTGGATCTTGTCACGACTGATGCCGGGCGCTTGTTCGACGGTCGTCCGGGGATTATCGAAGACGGTGCGCCGGCGGATCTGGTCGTGCTGGACGCCTGCGAAGAGCGAGCGGTTGTTGCTGATCCGCCACCGCGGTTGGCCACCTTCAAGAACAGCCGGCGCATTTACGCACAGTCCAGGATGGAACACTTCGCCTGAGCGCCAGGCCGCTATCCCTGCGGGCGGCTACTGCGGTCCCCAGCTCGACGGCTCAGTCAACCGGGGTATCGACCCCTGCCATGTGGCGCAGGTACTCCGCAACCTTGTCGATGTCGCCAGTGCTCAGACGCTCGCTGTAGCGCGGCATCTTCGAGTCGGCGTAGTACTGCCCGATGTCGGCGATCATCGCAACCAGCTGCGGCTTGGGAAAGTAGCTCACGAACGGGCTGTCGGTAAGTGATGGACCGAGCTTGCCACCGGCGCCGTTGACCGCATGGCACTTGCCGCAGTTGTCACGGAACAGGGTGAAGCCCGCCTTGACGGGTGGAGCGGCCTCGTCGGCCGGGGTGGCGGCGGCAAACTGCACCGCTGTGTTGACCGGCCGAATGCCGACGAGCGCGTAGGGCCACGGCCATTTGATCAGGGCCTCCGGCGCAAGGGTAGCCGACTGCGGTGCCCAGACCAGGTAGAACGGATCGAAAGTCAGGGCTCGTTCGCCAATGTGGTAGGCATCCCAACGGCCGCCCTCCGGCGCTGCCACATCAGCCCGCGCGATCAGCGCATGGGCGTTCGGATCGTTGATCTGTTCGGGGGTGAGCGTGGCGATGTAGCCGTCCTCGCAGACCAGCTCGTAATGCCTGTCCGCGGGCAACCCATAGGCGTCAAGCAGCGCGCGCAGGTCGTAGCCCACGAAGCGGCGGTTTGCTTTGAAGTGGAAATCGTATGGGATGTCCCGGGCCACAGCGCCGACTCGCTGGTCCAGCTCTGCGATCGTGATCGCGCGTGTGGTTCCGTCCAGGGTTGTCAGCTGCAGCGCCCGATCGTCTGCGTTTACGAACCCCGGTATCCAGACGAGCAGGACGGCTGCGGCGTGCAGCAGGCTCCACAGCTGTTGACGTGGCGTAGCCATCACCAGTCGGCACGGTTGCGGATATTGGTGAGCGGGTAGCGCGAGATCTCAACCAGCAGCTCAGCGAGCCCGCTCACGACATGTTCGGTGTAGAGCCGGCCGATCTCGACGGTGGCTTTGCTCGCGTCCCCGGAGCAGCCAGCCGGATGCAGATCCTGCGCCTGCCAGCCGACATAGCTGGAGCCGATGATGCGCAGCCGCTCATAGTCGGCCTCAACATCGGCCAGCAGGCCAGCGAAGTTGGCCGCGTGGTCCATGTGCACGTGATCCGGATCCAGGTACAGCATGATGGATGTTTCCACGGTGCCGGCGTGGATGCCGAACCGCCGTTCGTCTGCCGGTACCGGGCTGTCCGGCGGTGGGCCGAAGGTCCAGCCGCTGGTGCCGACACAGAGCATGCCGTGCTTGATGCGCAGCTCGCGGCAGCAGATCTCCATGATCTGTGGTTGCCCGCCGTGCCCGTTGAAGAACACCAGCTTCTTGATCCCCGAGCGTGCGACGCTGTCGCCGATCTCCATCCACTTGTGCAGCAGGGTTTCGGCGCTGTGGGTGAGGGTACCTTCGTACTGCAGGTGCTCGGTGGATTTGCCCACGGAGGAAGTTGGCATCACCAGCAGCGGGATGTCGTTGCCTAACCGCTCAGCAGCGCGCCAGCACATCTGCTCGGCGATGGTTGCGTCCGTAGATACCGGCAGGTGCGGACCATGCTGCTCGATGGCGCCCAGCGGCATCAGCGCGACTGTGCGGTTGGGATCGAGGGTTGTGAATTCCCGGGTAGTGAGATTCTGCCAGTAGCGGACGTTTGCCATGTACTTCTGCACCAGTCGAAAATAGCCGGAACGTTGTCTGAGGACTGACCGTGTTCGACTTCCTGGCGCCTGACGATGTGCGCACCCCCTTCGGAAACTATCACCATGGGGTGCGGGTGCCGCCCGGCGCAGCCTGGGTCTTCACCTCCGGACAGTTGGGTGTCAGCAAAGATGATGCCATTGCTCCGACGGTACGGGGTCAGGCCCGCCAGTGCTTTGAAAACATTGGCGCAATTCTGCGCGAGGCGGGTATGGGGTTCACGGATGTGGTGCGCATTAACGCCTACGTCACGGCCCGGGAACACTTTGCAGACTACATGGCGGTCCGCGATGAGTACGTTCGCGAGCCGGCGCCGGCGTCCACGCTGGTCATCGTGCGGGGGTTTACCCGACCGGAGTTTCTGGTCGAGGTTGAGGTCACTGCAGCCAAGGTTGCCCCTGAATAGCGCACGGGCGGCGCCATGTCGGTGCGCCGCAGTCGTTCCGAATCCGAGGCGCCGGTCCAGAGGCGGTAGAGCCGCGCTCCATCAGTTTGTGCTTTGGCACGCTCGTTGCTCCCCAAAAGCTGGTGAGACGTTGGCAAAAGATGCCTTTGACAGTAACGAGCAGCAGCCCGCGCAGGACGTGCGGGCAACCTGCAGTGGGACGGGATGGATCCGTGCGTCGGGGGAACGATGAATACACAGCTGTCGCAGAGCAATGCCTCGGCGGCCATGGTTGATGGCCCCGCATTGGGTCCGCTCCTTGAGCTCGATGGCGTGTGCAAGTCGTTCGACGGTCACACGTCGGTGCTCAGCGAAGTTGATCTGCACATCGAACGCGGTGACTTCATTGCGCTTATCGGCCCGAGCGGCTGCGGAAAATCGACGCTGCTCAAGCTGGTGGCAGGGCTGATTGAGCCGACCGCAGGGCGGCTCAGCTTCGCCGAGCAGCACCCGCCGGTCCGCGATCGGCTGGCCTATGTGTTCCAGGATGCGACGCTGCTGCCCTGGTTGAGCGTGCTTGATAACGTCGCCATGCCGCTGAAGATCGCCGGCGTCGAGCGCGCGGCCCGGCTCAAGCGCGCGCGGGAGTGTATTGATCTGGTGGGACTGTCCCATGCGGTCGATCAGTATCCCCGGCAGCTGTCCGGCGGCATGCGGATGCGCGTCTCCATTGCCCGAGCGCTGACCGTCGAGCCGGCTTTGCTGCTGCTGGACGAACCGTTTGGCGCACTCGACGAAATGACCCGAAACACCCTCAACGAGGAGCTGCTGCGGATCCGTGAGCAGTCCGGCTGGACCGCCATGTTTGTTACGCATTCGGTGGTTGAGGCGGTGTTTCTTGCCTCGCGGGTCGTCGTGCTGGCGCCGTCGCCGGGTCGGATCGATGCGGTGCTGGATATCCCCCTGGATTATCCGCGCACGCCTGAGACCCGAGGCAGCGAGGCCTTTGGTAGGCTGGTGCTGGAGGTTACCCGCGCCCTGCATGGAGTTCACCATGGCTGAAATGACCACTCGCAATGATGCTGCGCCGGGTAACGCTGCCGTTGCTGACGACCCGACTGCCCCAGCTGCCGCAGAATCCGGCGGCGGCGTCGGACTGCTGCAGTCGAAGACGCTGATGGTAGTCGGCTGGCCGCTGCTGTTTGGTGCTGCGCTGCTGGGGGTCTGGTACGCCGCAATCGCAATCTTCAACATCCCCGAGTACCAGTTACCGCCGCTGCATCGGATCGTCGAGGCGGGTATCGAGGAGCGTTCGGTGCTGCTCTCGGGTGCTGTGCAGACCACGATCGCCTGCCTGATCGGCTTCTTTACCTCCGTGGTCGGCGGGATCGCCCTGTCGGTGCTGCTGGCCTCGAGCCAATGGGCGTTCCGTGGCATCTATCCTTACATTCTGCTGCTCAAGATGACGCCCATCATCGTCATTGCGCCCATCATCATTCTCTGGGCCGGTCAGGGGCTCACCAGCATCACCACCATTACCTTCCTGATCTGTTTCTTTCCGATCGTGGCAAACACCACCATGGGCCTGCGTTCGACCGATGCGAACCTGCTGGATCTGTTTCAGGTCTACAAGGCCAGCCGCTGGCAGCAGATGTTCTGGCTTCGCGTGCCCGGTGCGTTGCCCTACTTCATGACCGGGCTCAAAATTGCTGCGGCGCTGACGCCCATTGGTGCGCTCTACGGAGACACGGTTGCCGGCATGGGTTCGAGCAGCGAGGCCGGGCTCGGCTTTGTGGTCATGATTTTCAGCGCCCAGTTCAAGGTGCCGGCGCTCTTTGCCTCCGCCTTTGTAGCCTGCGCCATCGGCTTTCTGTTCGTCGGCCTGGTCAACCTGCTGGCGTGGCGGACCCTGCATCGATGGCACGATTCCTACCTGCTCGATGATTGAGAGATACGCATGAGACTGCTGCTGTGCTGGCTGACCCTGTTGTTTGTTACTGGGTGCGGAGAACCAGCTGAGCAGGCGACAGCTGACCCGTCAGCGCCGGCGCTCCGCAAGATCATTCTGCAGACCGACTGGTACGCACAGCCTGAACACGGTGGCTTTTACCAGGCGCAGCTCTCCGGCTACTACGAAGCCGCCGGTCTCGACGTCGAGATCCGCCCGGGTGCGAACATCAACAACGTGCCGCAGATGGTGGCGACCAATCGTATCCAGTTCGCCGTGGGCACGAGCGACAACCTGCTCATGGCGATTTCTCGGGGTATTCCGTTGCTCGCCCTGTTTCCCTACTTCCAGCACGACCCACAGTGCGTGATGTTTCATAAGGAAAGTGGCATTGAGACCCTTGAGGATCTGGATGGCCGCACCGTCATGCTCAATCCGGGTGCTGCCTACGTGCAGTACCTGCAGAAGACCCTGGGCATCAGGCTCCAGCTGGTACCGTTGGACTACTCGCTGACCCGCTTTCTTGCTGATCCCACCTTTGTTCAGCAGTGTTTCGTGACCAGCGAACCCTACTTCGTGGCACAGCAGGGGGTTGAAGCCGGGGTGCTGCCGCTGTCGAGCTCGGGCTTCGACCCCTACCGGATCCTCTACACCAACGCTGAGTTTGCGGCAGCAAATCCCGAGCTGGTGCGTGCCTTTCTCGATGCTTCGGCACGCGGCTGGATGACCTACATCGAAAGCGACGGCAGCGCCGTGCACGAACGGCTGGCGGCCCTCAATCCGCAGCAGACGCCGGAGTTCATGGCGTTTACCAAGCAGGCCATGAGCGACAACGATCTGATTGCCGGCAGCGGGGGCGAAGCGTTCGGACGCTTCGATCGCGAGCGGCTGATCACTCACCTTGGCCACCTTGAAGCACTCGATCTGCTCGACAGTACCGTTGCGATCGACGAGGCATTTGGCTTCCAGTATCTGCCGGAGCGTTTTGCGCCGGAGTAGCGGCGGTGGCTGATGCCCCTGTGAACCGCTGGCACCTGACGGGCGGGCTGACGCTCGACGGCCCTCAGGATGTGCTGATCGAAGGGGCCCGAATCCTGGCCATTGGGCAGGCGCTCGAAGTGCCCGTTGGTGCACAGCAGCTGGATATGACCGGCAAGCTCGTCTGGCCCGGCCTGATCAACACGCATCATCACCTGGCGCAGACACTGCTGAAAGGTGTGCCAGCGGGGCTAGCTGCACCGCTGGCGGGTTGGTTGCCGGCGGTGCCCTACGCGGCCTGGCCGCACATCGACGCAGAAATCCTGTATGCCGCTGCGCGCCTGGGGCTCTTCGAGCTGCTGCGCGCAGGTTGCACGACCTGCGCCGATCATCATTATCTCTATGCGGCGGATACGCCGACGGCTCTGGAGGCTGCTGTGTGGCAGGCGGCTGAAGATCTGGGCATGCGGCTGGTGCTGTGCCGTGGTGGTGCCGTGCAGAGCCGCAGCCACCCGGGCATGCGGCGCTCGGTGCTGCCACCGGAAACAGCGGACCAGTGGCTCCTGCGGCTCGAGGAAACGGTTCGCCAGCGCCACGATCCGTCCCCCGAGGCGCTGCGGCGGGTGGTGGTGGCGCCGACCTCGCTCGTGCACGGCGCGCCAGCCGCGCTGATGCGAGAGCTCGGCGACTTCGCCCGGCGCCACGGCCTGCGCCGGCACAGCCATCTGCTCGAGGTCGCAAACGACGACGACGCGTCACGGGAACTGCATGGGTACCGTGCGCTGGACTACGCCGACGAGATCGGCTGGCTGGAGAGTGATGTCTGGTATGCCCATCTGGTCCATTTGCAGCCGGAGGATCTCCCGCGACTTGCGCGCAGCGGCGTGGGTCTTGCGCATTGTCCGACGTCGAACTGCCGTCTCGGCAGCGGCGTTGCTCCGGCGCCGGCCCTGGCTGCCGCAGGCGCCACCGTCTCGCTCGGGGTCGACGGCGCCGCATCGGCCGAACCGGCGACACCGCTCAGCGAGATGACGCTGGCATGGCTGCTGCATCGCGCCACCGGTGGCGCTGCCGCCACTGATGCGCGACAGGTAGCCGATTGGGCGACAGCGGGCGGCGCGGCGGTGCTGGGCCTGAACAGCGGGCGCCTGGCCGCAGGCTGCGCCGCAGACCTGGCGATCTTCGATCTCGGGCAGCCGCGCCTGGCCGGACTGTGGCAGCCGGAGCTTGCGCCGGTGCTGTGCGGCGAGCCGCTGTCTGCCAGCGACGTGATGGTCAATGGTCGCTGGGTGCTGCGTGACGGTGCGCCGCCAGAGATCGAGCCGGAGATCCTGCACCGGGAAGCGGCGCAGCAACGCGTTCGGCTGCAGCAACGGTTGTCTTCATGACTCTTTCCCCAGGCCGCTAGTGCAGCACGCCCACGATTAGTCCCCCGACGCACCGCTGCGGTGCTCCGTTTGTCACTGCCACGGTCCAGCGGCGCGCGTTTGCGGCTGCGAAAGTGCTGGCACGTGGCTTGCTTCATTACCCGTGCAGCGCGTCAGGCTGCTGAGTCCTGGCGCCGCAAGCGCCGTGTTGTCCCGGCGAGGGGCTACGCGAGCTGCACGATAAAAAATGAATCGGGGGATTCACGCATGGGAAACGCAATTCGATTCGGAGCGTTGTCGCTCGCCGCTATGCTGGCGACTACCGCCTACGGCGCAGAAGATGATGAGGAAATGTCGGCCCTGGAGGACTTCATCGTCTCCGAGACCGACTCTGCCCTGGAGGACACGCTGCTTCCGACAGAACGGGAGATCTCCGGCCTGTTCGGCGATACGACTAACGTCCTCGAGGTACCGCGCTCGGTGACCCTGGTGTCGCCGACGATGATGGACGAGTTCAACATTGAAGACCTGTCCGATCTCAAAAAGGTTGCCGCAGGCACCCAGACCTATAACTTCTACGGTCTTGCGGGTACGCCGATCATCCGCGGCGCCCAGGGCGGTACGTTCCTCAACGGCATGCTGCGCGCGTATCAGCGCAACGAGATGCCGCTGTCCTTTGGCTCGCTGGAAGCCATCGACATCGTCAAGGGGCCGGCACCGGCAGACTTTGCGCCGACGCAGATCGGCGGTTTTGTCAATCTCATTCCGAAGAGTCCCTACTATGACGAGAGCACCGGCTCCGTGACGCTGGACGTTGACCAGTGGGGTATGCAGCGGGTGACCGCCGACGTGGGTGCACCGTTCCTGCTGCCGGGCGATACGCCCGCCGCCTTTCGTGTCTCGCTGACTTCCCAGGATGGCGAAACCTACTGGGATGACGTCGACAATGACTACACCTCGATCTACTCCTCGCTGAAGTTCCGGCCGCGGGAGGGCATCTCGGTGTTCGTCGGCGGCGAGTACTTCGACTTTCAGTCCAACGAGAACGCGGGCTGGAACCGTCCAACCCAGCAGCTCATCGACAACGATCGTTATGTGATCGGTGAACCCGCAGCCGTCGTGTCCCCCGAGTGGCGCGGTACTGTGGACCGCGGGGCAGTCGAGTTCCCGACGGCCACGGCAATCAATCCTCGCCTGTTTTCCCTGGGTATTCCCGGTGCTGTGGCGCGGGATCGGATTCCCACCGCTAATCTGGCCGACATGCTGAGTCTCAATGACGCAACGGATCGCGCTGCGCTGTACGACAGCTCTGGCCTGATCTTCGGGGCGGACCCGCTGCCACCCGGTCTCGTCGCCACTCTTGCTGCGAATGAAGCGACCCCGCAGGATGTTTACGTTTATACGCCCGAGTACTTCGCCAATGGCGGTCAGGTGCTGACGGACAGCATCGATGGGGACACGGTGCTGGCGGACACCAGCGACTTTGCCGACTCGGAGGACCTGGTTCTGTTTGCTGATGTCCTCTTCAGCGGGAACCCCAGCCGTACCTACACGCTGAAGCTCCTGTACGAAGATCTCGAGACGACCAAACGCTCCTCCTACGGCTACGCCATCGATACCGAGCAGACGGTCTTTGCCGGTAAGTTCTTCATGACCGATCGTGTGGCGATACCGAACACGACCACCACCGTCGGCGGTGCCCTGCGCTACACCGATGCGCTCATTCTGCAGGACTTCTTCGCCGAACCTTTTGCCCGTCGCGACATTCTGAATCCGACGATCAGCCCCAACACCGTGCTGCTGGTCGGTAACCAGTTCCCGGTCGGGGGGCTCAATCTGTGGTCACCCACTGCGGTGGGCGGCGCCAACGTCGAGTCGGAGCTGACCCAGTATTCCGTCTTTGCCACCTTCGAGACCCAGTGGACCGACCGCATCTCGACCATCGCTTCTGCCCGCTTCGAGCTTGCGGACTTCGACATTGGACTGCCTGGCGACGCCGAGCGGGCCATTGCCGCAGGGAATGCGCCGCTGTTGGAAGCCCAAAGCGATGATACGGACTACTTCAACTGGAGCTTCGGCCCGAACATCCGCCTGGCGGGTGAGGTCTACCTGTACGGCAGCTACCAGGAGGGAACGTCCTCCGATCCGACTCAGGGTGGGGCCATCTTTGGTGAAGGAAACTTTGCTGAGAACGAGATGTGGGAGGCTGGTCTGAAGGGCAGTTTCCTGGATGGCAAGCTGTATGGCGCCGTCGCCATCTACGAGTGGGAGCAGAGTCAGTTCAACGTCCGCGAAGGGTTGAGCGAGGCGCTCGAGGCCGAAGGCTTTGAGGTTGAGCTGACCTGGCAGGTGATGGAGAACTTCACGGTGATCAGCTCCTACACGGATCTCGAGGTCAAGCGGATAGATCCGCTGGGCTTCCGGACCATTCCCATGTCCGAGCAGGACTGGGCGCTTTATGCCGGTGAGCTGACCAGCAACTTTTCGACCGGTAGCTTCGATGGCAGGACCCGGGACTTCGGCCGGCCGACCAACAACCCGGACCTGGTCTATCCAGGCCAGCCGCAGAAGACCTTCAAGCTGTTCGGCCTCTACGACTTCCAGAACGGCTTCAGCGCCAATCTGTCGATGGAGTGGCAGGAGGAGTTCTGGCTCGATTTCGACCGCACCAAGGAGCTGCCGGACGCGACGATCTTCAACGCGTCGGTGCGTTACCGAACGGACCGCTGGGAAGCGGTGGTGGGTGTCGACAACCTGACCGACGAGGAGTACTTCCTGGGTTCGGATCCGATCTTCGCCGCGAACACGCTGGTTACCAAAGCGCCGGAGCGAACGGTCGTTGCCGGATTCAAGGTCAACTTCTGAGCCCGCGGTCGCGCCGCCGTCTGCTGTCTGAGGCGGCGCTGCTTGGCGGGGGCGCAATGCTCCCCTTAAGCGGCTCCGCAGCAGCGCCTGAAGGCTCTGGGTCTCCGGCGCTGCGCCTTCAGCTGGATTGGGTCTTCAATGCTCAGTTTGCGGGGGTCCTGCTGGCCCGCCACGCTGGCCTCTACACCGATCGTGGTCTAGCCGTCGAGATCCTGCCCTGGCAATCCGGCATGGCCGTTACCGAACGGGTGGCACGCGACCCCTATACCGTTGGCTGTGCCGAGCAGAATCTTGTGCTCGCTGCCCAGGCGGAAGGTCAGCCGATCGTTGCGCTGGCGGCCATGTTTCAGGATTCGCCGCTGGCGCTCATGGCGTTACCGAACAGCGGCGTCAACGTTCTCGGCGATCTGTCAGGCAAGCCCGTCGGCGTCCATGTTGATGGTGCGCAGGTGCTCGAACTGGTGATTGATGCGCACTTCGAAGCCGCGCCGTCTCCCGCGGTTCAGCGGATCCCCCGCGAAGCTAAGTTCGAGCGGCTGCTGGCTGGTGAGTTTGCTGCCGTACAGTGTTACGGCGTGGACGAGCCGATCGAGTTTCTGGCCCAGACCGGCATTGAGCCTCGCGTGCTGTCGCTCAGCGACTATGGCCATGATGCCTACGCGCAGGTGTTGTTTGCCCATCGGGAGCTCCTTCTGCGCCAGTCCACTGCGGTACTCGAACTGCTGCAGGTCATCTTCAACGGCTGGCGTCTGGCAGCGACGGATCCTGCGGCAACGGCGGACCTGCTGGTCGAGGAGTTTATCGACCCAGCCGGTCACTACCACGACGTGGCCAGTCAGGTGGCCTCGCTCGAGCGTGTGCTGGTCAACGTTCAGGGGTCTTCGGGCGTGCCCCTCGGAACAATAGATCCGGTGCGCTGGCTGCGCACGGCTGAGCAGTTTGCAGCGCGCGGAATCATTCCAGCCGTGCCACCACTGGGCGCTTCGCTGGCAGTAGGGTTCTGGCCTCCGGCGCCGACGGTGTCTGAACCGGAACCCGCAGCGGACGTCTGAAGTGTTGCCTTTGCGGTTACCGACCCTGTTTGTTGCAGCGGTACTCTGGTCGCTCTGCAGCGCTGCTGATGCTGTCGCCGTCACTCAGGAAACGCTCGGGCTGACCGTCGAACGGTTGACGACCCCGGCCCGTCCCGGAGAGCTTGCCGAGCTTGCCGTCGAAATTGTTTATCGCGCCGGGATGGCACAGGAAGACTACCCGGACTTCATTGCGCTCGAGCAGGACCTGCGCCGCTGGCTGGCCGCCGCGAGCCCGATGTCGGAGGAAGGTCGCGGAATGGTAGCGGCCCCATGGGATGGCCTGCTGACCGATCTTGCCAGGCGCGTGCTGACGAGCTATCCGCCGGTTGCGGCGATCACTCTGACCGTTACGCCCTATCCCTCGGCGCTGCGACCGCAGACAGACAAGCGCGCTGTGATCGCCAGCCGTGATGGCCCAGCGCCCCGACTCTCGCTGCAGGTGGCGCTGCGTCGGTACGGGCTCGTGCATCAGGGACCAAACGTGATCGATCTGGTCACGACCGTTCACTATGGTGAAGGCCTGGATAGCGGGCAGCTGCCTGATGGCGAAGCACTGCAGCAGGAACTGATCGACCGGCTGGACAGTCATCCGAACGAGACCGACTACTGGGAAACGCTCATCAAAGCGCTCGGCGCCAGCCTGCTGGAGCGCCACCGGGCGGTGGATGCCGTCGAGCTGCAGCTGACGGTGTATCCGACGGCGACGCTCACCTATCCGCACGAAGTGTCCGTCCGCCTCGGACAGTCACCGAAGAAGGAGACGGTTGCAGATCCTGTCCCCGGACCGACCGCTGCCGTGCCTGAGGTGATCGCCCTGGCTGATCAGCCCTGGTATGAGGCTGAAGACCGGGCGGTAGCCCGGGAGCTGATCAGCCCCCGCAACTCGAGTACCGAATCCTTCAGCATCGCCGAGATACTGGTGCCGGTGGGGGTGACCGTGCAGTCGCACCGGCATCACATGGAAGAGGTGTATCACGTGCTCGCCGGCGAGGGGGTCGTCATGGTTGAAGATCGGACCCGAACGGTTGGTGCCGGCGATACGGTGCTGATCCCGCCGAACGCCTGGCACAACATCGTCAACACGGGGACGGTGGAGCTGCAGCTGCATGTCACCTGCATACCTGCCTGGGCCCCGGAGCATCTGATCTTCGAGCGCGGGAAAAGCCATCACCCGTTCCGGTAACCCCATGCGCTCGTAGAGCTGTCTGGCCGGTAGCCGTTCGCCCGTACGTCCGGGTGATGCTCAGGGGCTCAGCGCTCTCGACCGCAGCGGTTCCCGTGCCGTCAGCAGCAGGTGGTCGAGGCAGTCGTCGAGATCGTCGAAACGGAACCGGTAGCCGTACTCCAGCGTGCGCGTCGGCCTGATCCGCTGTCCCAGAAGCAGAATGGTTGAACGATCCCTGCCGACGATGAGTTTGATCAGCCAGGCGGGAATGCCCCCGAGCACCGGGCGTCGGAGCTTTCGCGCCAGCAGGCGTGTGAAGGTGCCATTCGAAACGATGCCGGGGGATACGGCATTGAACACCCCTTTGAGTCGCTGGTCATCGATGGCCTTGAGGAAGATCCCGACGACGTCGTCGATGTGCACCCAGGGGAAGGGCTGTACCCCGCTGCCCATGCGAACGCAGAAACCGCGCCTGAACGCCGCCGCAAGCAGGGGGAACACGCCGCGGGCTCCGAGGTGTTGCCGGCCCGGCGGCCGCTGCTCGTCGTCGCTGGCCAGGACGATTCCGAGCCGCAGCTTGACGTGTCGTACCCGGGTGCTGTCGACGCGGTCCGCAGCGGCCTCCCACTGGCTAACCAGGCTCGCCGGGTAGTCGATACCGATGGGCGACGACCGTTCGTCGAGATCGAAGTACTGTTCTGACTGGCGAAACGCCTGTGAGCCATAGAAGCACTTGCCGGCAGTCGAGATGAACAGCGGCGGTGGCTGCGGTGCGGCGTTGATCGCATCGACCAGAATTCGCGTCGTCTCCACCCGCGAGCGGATGATTTCCTCGCGGTAGCGCTCGGTCCAGCGTCGGCGCGGATCGAGGATGTGCTTGCCGGCAAGATTGATCACGACGTCGCAGGCCGGCAGACCATTGGCCTTGACGTCGTCCCAGGTCATTCGGTTCCTGCCGGGGAAGCGTGAAATCAGGGTCACCCGCTCGCCCCGCGCCTCGAGCACCCGGGTCAAGGCCCGCCCGATGAAACCGCTGCCGCCGCCGATAAGGAAATGTTTCGCTGCTGTCACCTGGCACCTCTGTCGTGAATTCGTTGGAGAGGGGCAGATCCTGGACGGCTGCGGGGGATACGGCTTCCCGCTTGCCGAATCAGCAGCAGAATTCTTAAAAGCGTAGTAAATACAGGGGCTTGGTGGTTTCCTGGATGGTCATTGGGGAGTGCTGGAACCCTTCTGCTGGCCAGTGTTGCTGCGAAACGCGCCCGGTGAGCGGCCGGTGTGCTCTTTAAAGGCCGCATAGAAGTTCGATTGTGAGCGAAACCCGACGGCCATGCTGATCGAGAGAATCGACGCCTCCGGCTCTGCTTTCAGGAGCCGCTGCGCTTCACGCACCCGGTGGTCTCTGACGAAGCGCGAGAAACTCATGGCGTACTCGGTGTTGATCAGCTCCGAAAGCTGGTGCGCGCCGAGATCGACGGCCGCCGCGAGCGCCGCAAGATTCAGGTCCTCCTGCTGAAAGATCTTGTCGTCTTCCATCAGCGCGTTCAGCAGGCGCTTTTTGGCGCCGACGTCGATGTCGTTCAGCGTCGACTTTGCGTAGCTGAGCCTGGCTGCCTCCGCCAGCTCGGACAGGAGTTCCGGAAAGCAGAGCAGCGCACCGTTCACGAGCGCCAGCGCCAGGCCGATGCTGAAGGCATAGAACGCATAGAAGTAGCTGGACTGCATATAGGGGAGTGAAAAGCCGAGGAGCAGAACGCCGATGGCCATGATCGTGAACAGGGCGAGGAAGAACAGCTCGAAGCCTGCGCGTTGGCGCGTTCTCCGCAGCCGATAGATCAGGTGCGTCAGCCACAGGCTGTAGCCGGTCCCGATGCAGAACAGGATGGAGATCGAGATCTCGATCCTGGCGACGAAAATCAGCAGCACGGGCGCGAGGTGAATGAGTGCCGTGGGCGCGAACCGTTGCTCATCGAACAGAATGGCGCGGCCGAAGAGATAGAACATCGGCGGCGTCAGAAACAGCCAGAAGCGATAGGCGATACTGCCGAGCGGCTCGGTCCCGGACTGGAAGTGCTCGAGGTGCGCAAGCTGCATCGCACTGAGGCCGATCAGCAGCAGCGCTCCGGTCAGCAGGGCGCGCGGCGACTTGCTCAAGTTGTTCAGAAAGCCGGCGTAGGCCGTATACAGCACGGCCGCCGCGATCACGGAGAAGCCGACGAACAGGGTGAGAATGAGGTCCAACTGCCGATTCCGTTGCGGGGTCGCACCAATTGCTAGCATTCCGGTGGCAGCGCGTCCAGTCGGGTCGGTGCCGCTAAAAGCGCCAGATCATGCCGGCCCGTAGCTGCTCCAGATACAGATCATCGGCCTGTCCGTAGTTCACGTACTCCACAAACCAGTAACGCCCGCTGATACCACCGCCAAAGGTGGGTTGGGTCCGGTCGGTGGCCATGGGCGAGTCCCGAACCTGCGACTCGTCATCCAGCTTAAGCCAGCTTGATCCCGCCCGCAGGTAAATGCTGATGTCCTCCGGCAGCGGAATCTGGAGGCGGGCGGTGAGGCTTACGCCCGTTGCGCCGAAGGCGGTCAGCTCGTTGAACTCGTCGAGCTCGCGGGCCGTTTCGATGTGCAGCAGTTCCGCATCCAGTGCCAGAAAACGCCAGGGCTGAAAGCTGGCCAGCAGGCTGAAGGCCGCCTCATTGAGGTGGGGGTCGTCTGACTCTGAGGTGTCCGAATCAAAATTGCCAACGGCAACGCCGAGCGACCAGGATGACCGTCCCGGGTCAGGGCGAGTTTCGTCTTCGGCCACCGCTGCGATTGGCCCTGCCACGCTGAGCAGCAGTGCAAGCCCGAGCGCAACCTTAATCACCGCTGGTATCGATCAGCGTAAGGATCTGGTTTGGTAGCCCACCCCCAGCACTCTCTGCAGCCACGGAGAGAACGCGTTCGCCGCCGCTTGGAAAGACCCGCGCAGGACCCGCCAGGATCGACTGCGTACCCGCCGTCGTGACCACGAGATCGTAGGCGGTTGCCGGCAGCAGCGTGTTGCGCCCTTCGAGAAAGCCAACGTTTGTGGCTGCAGGCGCCGTGTCAGCGAGGGAGTCGCCGAGCGGCAGTGCATAAAAGTCCACGGCCGAGATATCCTCGTCATCCGTTTCGTTCAGCGCGTTGATGAGGTGAATGTTGACGCTGTTGGCCACCGATCGCAGATCAAGCTCGGTGGCGCGCACCGAAACGTCTTCCTCGAGCACGGTGCCAGCAGTGACGATGACGTAGGCGGTGTCGGAGCTTAAGGAAACGGTGGTTGTGCTTGCGGTTGCGGCGGCCGCTGGTGCAAAGGTGTCCACGTCGATGAACGTTGCATCGGCCGCGATCAGTGCGGTTGCTTCGCCAAACAGCAGGGTTTGCCCGGTTACCGATGTGCCTGCCGCAGAGAGAACGACTTCGGTGCGTATGTCTGCAGCGTCTGCCAGCGCGTTGATCATCCGAAAGCCGGAGCCGGCAGCGACGTTGCCGTAGGCGATGGCGCTGCTGTCAGACAGGATGACCAGAGATTTGGTATCAGGGTCCGGCCCGGTCGGATCAGTGACCAGCAGAGTCTGACGCGATCCGACCGGAATCGTGATCCGGTCGGAGTCGTAAACGATCGTATCCGATCCATCCAGCGTAACTCGCGCACGATAGTCAGCGTCGTCGTCGTGAGCGACGAGTAGGGGAGACGAAACAGAGCCCGGTGCGAGCGTGGCCACCAGCGACTCGGCAGCAAGACCGTCGCTGTCATCCCCCAGGTAAACGGCCACAGACTCGCTCGACAGGTTGATCGCCAGCAGCTCGATGTCCTCGCTGTCGGCGTCCGTCACCGTGCCTTCCGGTCGTTCGTACCAGGTCAGCAGGGGATTGCTGAACGAGCCGCTGAGCACGCCGAGGTATACCGTGTTGCGCCGCACCTCGAGCTCGCTCGACAGCAGCCGCTCATTGAAACCGTCCTCGGGATCCTCGAAGAAGATGTCGAATTCGTACAGCGCGCGGGACAAGCTGGTCAACCGCGAGGCGCGCTGGAAGCCCAGCGCGTTGACCGTTTCAGCGAGGTCGCCGTCCTCCTCTATTTCGATCAGGAGATCTGGTGAGTCGACGATGCCGTTGACGATCTGCACCAGCCCGAGGCCGCTGTCTGAGCTTTCGTCGCTGCCGCAGCCTGCGGCCCAGAGTATTGCCAGCAGCAGACCAATCCTGGCCGCTGGATTCCGAGAGTGCTTGGGATCAATCACCGATGGTCCACGTCGCTTCAGGAGGTGGTGATTAAACAGGGTGATTGCCCAGGCGCAGCTACAGTTTTCCTAAGAAGTCTTCCGCAGTCCTTGCAGTTCTTGTCCTACCTTAAGAAGTGTTAAGGCAGCCCTATTTTCTGCTGCAGCAGGTATGGTGCCGGGAGCTGCATTGAAGGGTGCTATGAAAGTCCTGATCATTGACGATGACGACGGTCTGACCGCCAGCCTGCAGGCCTACTTCGGCGAGCAGCAGATTACGCTGGCCGTTGCTCCGACCACGGACGAAGGCGCCAGGCTGCTGAACGACACTGTTTTCGATGCCATCCTGCTCGACGTAATGCTGCCGGATCAAAGCGGGTTCGACTTTCTTCCGCAGCTGCGCCAGCGGACCGTTGCCCCGATTCTGATGCTCACGGCGTTGGGTGAAGAGGACCAGCGGGTCAGTGGATTGAACCTTGGCGCTGACGATTACATCACCAAGCCGTTCAGTGCTCGGGAACTGGTGGCGCGCCTCCGTGCGAGCTATCGACGTCAGGTCGAAGTGCGGTCCACACGGGATGTCGCTGTTGATGATCTGCGCCTGAAGCCCGGTCAGCAGGTTGCCTACGTAGGCGACCGCAGCGTCCGGTTGACGGACATGGAGTGCCGGATCCTGGAGGCGCTGATGCGAGCGGAGGACCATCGTGCTGACCGGGAGTTTCTGCACCGTCGGGTTTTTGGCCGTGATTTCTCGCCGCTGGATCGAAGCCTGGATGTTCATGTCAGCAATCTCCGGAAGAAGCTGGGGTCACATCCCAGCAAAGGAGAGCGCATCCGGGCGATTCGGGGTTTTGGTTACCTGTTGGCCAACTGATGCATCGACTGGTCTGGAAGTTCTGGCTCGCAATCTGGTTGGTGATTGCAGTAATGCTGCTGACCGGGCTGCTGGTCGTGTCCCAGTGGCAGCGTTTTGAGAGCTACAACCGGGCGGTCTCGCACCCCCACGATCGTCTGCAGGCGCTTGCGGACCGGATCGAGGGGGCGCTGACCCGCGGCATGCCCGTGGAGGTGCTCCTTCACGATCATGAGTTCGAACGCTTTGGTGAGGTGTTCCTGGTTGATCGATCGGGCCGTGACCTCCTCGGCCGCCCGATCCCAAGCGCTATCGCCCTGGGCAAACCAGCGCTCCGAACCCAGCACGACCGGCGTGCCGGCGAGGCCATTTTTGCGCGCGCGATCTGGACCGGCGAAGAACGCACCCATTTCATGATCTTTCAGATCCGGGAGCGTCCCAGCCTGCTCTGGATCGTCTTCGGGAGCCTCGGTTTGAGCGGCGTTCTGCTGCTCAGCATGGCGGCCGCCGGCCTCATCGCCAGTGTCCTCGCCGTGCTGGTGGTTCGACCCCTCAACAGGCTGGCCGGTGCCGTGTCGAATCAGCGGCAGGGGAGTGTTTCACCGATAGCTGCTGAGCTGCTCGATCGTCGTGACGAGATCGGGGAACTGGCCCGTGCATTGGATTGCTCTTCGAGACAGACCCGGAACTACGTCGTGCGACAGCAGGAGTTTGTCCGCGACGTCTCCCACGAAGTTCGGGCCCCGCTGGCCCGGTTGCAGGTGGCCGCAGAAGTTGCCGAGCTCAAGTCGTCCGACGAGCAGGCAATGGCGCGTGTGCATGCAGAGGTCAGGACCATTGATCAGCTGGTAGCGCGTTTGCTCAGGTTGTCCCGGGCCAACGATGAATCGCTCCAGGATTCGTTTGCCTGCTGTGACCTGGCAGCCATTCTGTCCCGGGCTATCGACAACAGCGCTGCGCTCGCGGAATCCAAGGCGATCGAGGTAAGGTTGGTGTCTGAGGACACCGCGCGTCGCGACGTCTGGGGAGACACGGTGTTGCTGGTGCAGGTTTTCGAGAATCTGCTGGCCAATGCTATTCACCACAGTCCGACGGGAGAGCTGGTGCTGGTTTCCCTGGGGCTTCAGGACTCAGCGGTGTTTGTCGTGATCGAAGATAATGGGCCGGGTGTTCCCCGGGAGCATCTGGAGCGAATTTTCGAGCCCTTTGTTCGGCTCGACGCTGCCCGGCGCCGCTCGACCGGAAACTTCGGTATCGGTCTTGCCTTCGTCCGCAAGGTGATTGAAACCCACCAGGGTTGCGTTCGAGCACTGGAACCGGACGCTCGTGGGCTTAAAGTCGAGGTGTCGCTTCCATGCGTCGTTGCCTGATTGCACTCGCCCTGATGAGTACGTTCGCCGGTTCGCCGAGCGCGCTGGCGGCTGAATCGGCCCGCCAACCCCCGGCGGACGAGCCGCCAGCGATTCAGACAACGGTTATTCGCCCGAAGCAGGAACCGCGTTGCGCAGAGCCAGGCTGTGATGTACTGGAACGTCTGCCCGTGGAACAGATGGAACGGCTGCGCGAGCTGGACAACGCGTATCCCGGGCAGATCATCCAGTTCGTGCCGGACACCGATTACGCCGGAGATCGGCGTCGCTAGCGCGATAGCGCCGGCTGGTGGGTTGGCCTGATCAGCTCCTGCACTGCGGCAGATCGCCTTTGCCGCGCGTAGGCAGGGGCGGCACCATCTGCTGCAGGGCTGGAGCAGGGCGGCAACAGGAGCGAGGCTGATGAAAGTAGGGGTAACGTTGCGCAACATGGGCCCGCAGAGTCGACCGGACAACATGCTGGGCGGTGCTCGGCACGCTGAGCAGCTGGGCTTCGACAGCGTCTGGATCACCGACCACATCGCGATTCCGCCGGACGATGCGGAGGGCAGCGGCGGACGCTACACGGATCCGCTGACGACGCTTGCCTGGCTGGCCGGCAGCACGACGCGCATCGGCCTCGGCGCAGGCGTGCTGGTGGTGCCCTATCGCCGCCCGCTGCCGCTGGCCAAAGCCATCGCAACGGTGCACGAGCTATCCGGAGAGCGTCTGCTGCTCGGCCTCGCGGTGGGTTGGATGGCAGCAGAGTTTCGGGCGCTCGGCGTTCCGCTGAAGCAGCGCGGTGCGCTGACCGAGTCGTTCCTCGAATTTTTTGCGCAGTGCTTCGGCGATTCACATCCGGTCGCGAACGACCAGGCCTTCATCTTCGACCCGAAGCCGGCGCCGCCTCCCGTATACCTCGGCGGCCGGCCGCCGCCCGCGACGGCGCGTGCGGCACGCTTCGGCCACGGCTGGTTGCCGATGGTCGACACGCCGGAGCGTCTCGCGCCGCAGCTCGAAGGGTTTACGGGCCCGGTCACGGCTATGGGCCGGCTGCCGCTTGAGGATCTCGGTGCGGCACAGGGTATGCTCGACCGTTTCGCGGCGCTGGGTATCGAGCGCTTCGTGTGTGCCGTTCGCTACGAGACGCTGGCGGAGTATCAGGCGCAGCTCGATGTGCTGGCGATGCTCGAGCAGCCTGGCTGAGCTCAGCTACGGCGCTGGCGGACGCGGCTTCCTCTGTAGCCCAGCCGGGCTGACCGCGCTAGCCGATGATCCGCTTGAGCCGCGCCAGCCCGTCGTGATCGAGCGCAGCCTGCGCATGGCGTCGTGCCATGGTGCTGATCAGCTCCAGCCCGCGCTCGTTAGAGAGGTCCATTCCGCCACCGATGAGCAGCGGCGTAGCGAGCCCGCCGGTCAGCATGGCAACGGCGTAGTCCTCACGTAGCGCAACCCTGTCGTAGCCGGTGACGCCCCGGGCTGTGAGCTGCTGGTGGTAGGCCGACAGCAGGCTGTCCTCGTTGGCGCGGCGCAGGTCCGAGGCCATGGATCCGCCAAGCGAATAGGCCAGATCGTAGGCACCCGGACCTCGCCCGATGCCCTGCCAGTCCAGTACCACGACACGCTCCGCGTCGGTGGCGCCGAACAGCAGGTTCTCGACCCGGAAATCCTGATGGACGAGGGTCCAGGGGCTGTCCGCCGCCAAGTGCTGCATGATCTCGACGTAGCTGCTGGGAAAGGCTTCAAAGAGCGCCTGGCCGCCCGGTGGCAGTGCGTCGGCAAACTTGTCGAGGAAGCTGGGCAACAGCCCCTGCAGTACGGGTACGAGACCAGCAATGCGGTCGCCGACCATCGATGGGATCCAATCCAGCTCACCGGAACGCGCCCGATCCCACCAGGTCGCGTGCACGTTGGCCAGGACCCGGACGGCGGCGTGGGCCTGCTCCGCGCTCATGCCCTCAGCCTGCGGGACGGTGATCAGGTCCGTCAGGTCCTCCATCACCAGCACGAAGTCTGCGGTGCCCGTTTGGATGTCGGCGTGGTAGATCTCCGGCAAGCCCACCGTGACCTCCCGGCCCAGCTCCTGATAGAACCGGATCTCGGCATCGAACATGCCAAGCGCAACCCCCTGCGCCCGATTTTCCTCGTAGGGAGAGGGCAGTTTCACGACCACGCTCGCCGGGTGATCAGGCTGTGCGTCGGCATACTCCAGCTGGACGCGGAAGATGTCGCCCATGATGCCGATCCCCTGGCCGATCTGCGTCGGCAGGACCGCGGTGACCGGCGCGTTCAGCCGCTCGCTGAGCCATTCGGCGGTGACTTCCGTAATTGTTGCCGGGATCATCTGGCCCTCGTTTCTTCAGGTGGCTGCAGGCGGTCACCGGCTCCTCAACCGGCCGGCGGCCGCGTTACATCTTACGGGTTCGACGTGCAATCCGCCCGGGTCTCCGGCGCAACTCGAAGCTGCCGGACAGGGGTGTTCGGCTCCCTGGGGAAATCACGGGCAATGTATCCATTCGCAAATGGAGTGACAACGAGCACCGGCCGAAGCCGGTTGCGAAACTACGTCGCACGGATCACAAGACGATGCATCCGAATCAGCGGCCGATCGACAAGGACAACGTCATCACGGGTGTGGACAACAGCAACCTGACGCGCAGGACCAAAGAGACAGTGCGCTGCCGACAGGCGGTGCTGCATTGAGCACGTGCCTCAATCGCCGAGCTGCCGGCTCAGAAAACGGGTGATCGCCCCGTAGACGTGCACCCGGGTGTGCTCTCCCACGAGGCCGTGTTTGCCGCCCGGATACGTCATCAGCTCGAAAGGAATGGCATTCCGCTGCAGGCGCTCCATCAGCACCGTGCTGTTGGTGAACAGCACGTTGTCGTCCGCCATGCCGTGGACCAGCAGCAGGGGATCGGCCAGCCGTTCCGCGTAGGTGAGCACGTTGCCGAGCCGATAGGCGTCGGCATCGTTCTGCGGCGTGCCCAGGTACCGCTCGGTGTAGTGCGTGTCGTAGAGCGACCAGTCCGTCACCGGTGCCACTGCGGCGCCAGCCGCGAACACACCGGGCGCCTGGGTCAGCAGCATCAGCGTCATGTAGCCGCCGTAGCTCCAACCGAATACACCGATGCGTTCCGGATCGACGAAGGGCTGGCTCTTCAGCCAGTCAACGCCAACGAGCTGATCCTCGACCTCAATGACGCCGAGGCGTTTGTAGGCCGGGGCCTGAAAGGCCTTGCCGTAGTGCTGCACGCCGCGGTTGTCGAGCGTGAACACGAGGAAGCCCTGCTGCGCCCAGTACTGTTCGATCAGAATGCGCCGACCCCAGGCATCCCTGACCATCTGCCCGGTGGGACCACCGTACACGTAGACGATCACAGGATAGCGTTGCTTGGAATCGAAGTCGGCGGGGCGCAGCAGCTGCCAGTGCAGGGTCTGTCCATCTGCGGCTTCAAGCGTACCGCGCGCGGTCTCACCATGCTGGTTGCGGAACGGCGCGTACGGGTGCTGCTCGTCGAGCGCGTTCTCGCTGAGCCAGGCCAGCCGCTTGCCGTTGGCGTCATGAACGCTGACCTGCAGCGGCTGGTTGCGGCTGGAGTACGCGTCAACGTAGATGCTGGCACTGTCGGGCATGGTGACACTGTGGGTGCCGGGGCGGTGGGTCAGCAGCTCTGGTTCGCCGCCGTCCAGAGCAACCCGGTAGAGGTGGCGCTCCGCAGGGTTGGCGCGCGTTGCGGAAAAATAGACCTGGCCGCGCGCCTCGTCGACGGCTTCGAGCTCCGTCACCTCCCAGGCGCCCGTGGTCAGCTGGCGCAGCAGCTTACCCTCCAGGTCGTACAGGTACAGATGTCGGAAGCCGGCTCGCTCCGAGGACCAGATGAAGCGCTCGCTCTGATCGAGAAAATGCAGGTCGTCGTGCAGGTTGATCCAAGTGGCCGCCTGCTCGCTCAGTACCGTTCCTGCACTGCCGTCGCCAGTATCAAACACGAGCAGCTCGAGGCGCTGCTGGTCGCGCGACTGGCGCTGCACAGCGAGCCGGCGGCCGTCGGGTAGCCAGTCGACCCGGGGAATGTAGATGTCGGTGTCGTCGCCAAGGTCGAGCCAGCGCACCTTGCCGGTCCGAACCTCTGCGACCCCGAGCTGAAGCACCGCGTTGGCAGTGCCGGCGGCCGGGTAGCGCTGCTCGAAGGCCTTGACCTCGCTGCCATAGACCTCGTAGCGCGTCTCGACCTGGACCGGCGAGTCATCCACCCGCAGGAAGGCGATGTGCTGGTCGTCTGGAGACCACCAGTAACCGGTATCCCGATCCATCTCCTCCTGGGCCACGAACTCCGCGACGCCGTTGCTGATCGCACCATCGCCATCGCTGGTCAACGCGCGCTCCCGGCCAGTGCGCAGGTCTACGACGTGGAGGTCCTGGTTGCGGATGAAGGAGACGTAGGCGCCCTCCGGGGACAGCCGGGCGTCCGTTTCGAAGGCGTCGGTGCGGGTGATCTGCCGTGCCGCGCCGTCCGCCAGGCGGTACAGGTAAACATCACCGCCCAGCGGGAACAGCAGCCCCGAGCTGTCCTCGGTCCAGGCGTAGTCGACGATGCCCGAGTACTGAGCAATGCGCTGGCGCTCCCGGCGCGCCTTTTCTGCATCCGACAGCTCGCCTTCTTCCGGGACGATGGCAGCGGAGTCGACCAGCAGCCGTGTGGTCGCGTCCTCGATGTGATACTCCCAGAGGTCCAGGCGGTACTGGTCGTTGTCCTTGCCGCGCAGGAAGGTAACGCGGCTGCCGTCGGGAGCCAGCGTCAGGTTGCGCGGTCGGGTGCCGTCCAGGGACGGGCTGGCGAAGATGCGTTCCAGGGTCAGCGGTTGCGCAAAGGCCTCTCCGATCAGGAGCAGGGCGACAGGGAGCAGGCGGGTCAGTCTGTTCATGGGTATCCTCGCAGCGAGCCGCTCATACTACGTGGTTTGCCGTCAGCTCCGACTCACCTGCTGGCGCCGCGGCTGAAGCGCCGCCGGTCTGGCACGATGCCTACTCTTTCCGCCGGCTCTTCGGGACGACAGCGGAGCACCGCTCTGCGCCGACGAAGCTGGCCGTTCACTCCGCTGCGGGTACCCGCACCCGATCGGTCTGGCCGCCGTCCATCGCATAGGGGGCCGCCGGGCAGCTGCGTTCGCCGGACGCGGTGCCCAGCGTGCGCAGGTCCAGAAAGGTCGTAGCCGCGTACGTGACGATGGTCTCTATGCCGTTCACGCGCCCCGTGTCCATCTCCGAATGTTCCACCTCCAGCTGGTGTGGTTCGCCGGCGTGCAGCGCGGCGGCAGGGATGGTGAAGCGGGTGCTGCGGAAGGTCAGGGCCTTCTCATTGCTGATGGCGTGGCCGCTGTGTACGGTCTCCTCGCCGAGGCAGTTGCCGAAGATTACGTAGATCATATCGTCGGCGATGCCGAGCGGATCTTCTGCGCCTTTCGTGAAGGGCGTCCACTCGACCTCCAGATCAAGGTCCGGATCGATCGCGTCCGCCTCGACCGGCCGGCCTGCCTGGCGCAGCGTCAGACGGATTGGCCCGGGATTTCGGTCGCCGGTCGGCCCGGGGCTGAAGGTCACCGGCAGGCCATCAACGCGGCCGTCGGGCGTGTCGAACTCGAAGCGGTAGGTGGCATCCGGAAAGCGTTCCGTAAGATCGGCGATGGTCGTGCTGCGCTCGCCGGCCAGAAAGTGGATCTCACCCTCGGGAAAACGCAGGCCCTGCGCGGCATCACCGGGGCCGCGCAGGATGCCGTTCGTCACGTCGCCCTCTGGCGTCTCGAAGATCTCTGCGAAGAACACCGTATTCAGTACTGCCTGTTCGCCGCTCACTCGTTGCCGCGTGTTGACGGACTTGCCGAGCACCACGTAGTCCGCGTGGGCCCCCGGACCGGGTGGTGTGCGACGCCAGCGCAGGCGGTAGTTGCCGGGGTCACGTACTTCGAAGCCGCTATCTTCGGTGTCGACGACGGCGGCGCCGCGCTCCTGTAGCGCCCGGCGCCAGCGGTCCGGCTGTTCATCGAGCAGCTCGAGCGAAACGGCTTTCTCGGGGGTGTAGCTGTGCATGCCGCGGGCGCCGTCGACCAGGCCGAGCCAGGCGCTTGGCGCAACCTGATGAATCTTTGCCCAGCCCTGATCGGCTATGAGGGGGCGCTCCAGGGTCTCGACGACAAAGCGCTCTGCGGCGGCCAGATCCTCGTAGTAGAACCACAGGATGGTCGCCTTGAAGCCGAGTCCCGGCGGCAGTCCAGCTGCTTCTGCATCCACCGGCCGGGTGCGACTTGCGTCGAGGCGGGGCAGCAGCGCCTCGTTCTCTGGATGCGGGTTGAAGCGCTCGAACTCGAGAAACCAGCCTTCCGGATCCACGAGCACAAAACCGTGGTGGGGCCGGCCCGGCTCCGGGTCATAGCGCTTCGTGCGCATGTTCAGACCGCGGTTCGCGAGCGCCGCCCACCACTCGTCGAGCTGATCCGTAACGAGCGCAACCGCCGCGGTTCGCGGCGTGTCGGGCGTGAAGCCACCTGACTCGAGGGTCGCCAGGGTCAGGAAAGCTCCGGGAGCGACCTCGAGGACAATCTCGTCCGCACGCTCGGCAACGGGCGTGAGCCCCAGCTGTTCCTGATAGAAGCGCGCGGCCGCAGCGAGATCCGCGTAGTGGAAACGCACGCTGGCAGCGGTAGCCAGGGCGGGTGGTTGTGCAGCTCCGCGATCGGCCTCTGGCGGCGCCGGGGACGGTGCGGTAGGCGCGCACGCGGCGAGGGCGAACAGCAGCAGGACCAGGCAGGAAGGGCGGTTCATGAATCGGGCTCCGATCGGCGATGCTGGCAGCATCGCACAATGATCGCGCCTAAGCAGAAGCGCGAGCAGCAGCCGCTTGGATTCGAGCGCGCCGCTCTTGCGCAACCGCTTGAAGTTCCCGGGTCGACGTTGATCGACGTCGGCGTTTCGAGCGGATGACACCATCGGGCTCCGCGTTTAGGCTGTCTATCGACGACGCGTCAACGTCGAGCTGTAGCCAGCGCCAGCGGGAGGAAGCGGTCTTGCCCTTGCATAAGGTTAAACAGGGCGAGTGCATCTCCAGCATCGCTTTCAAGGGCGGATTGCTTCCGGACGACCTCTGGAACCATCCGGAAAATGCGGAGCTGAAGAAGCAGCGCAAGGACCCGAACGTCCTGGCAACCGGCGATCTCGTATTCGTTCCAGAGAAAGAGCCAGCCGAACGGTCCGTTGGCGCCGGTCAACGACATCGGTTCCGCCGCAAAGCTGTACCGGAGATGCTCCGGATCGTACTGGAAGACAGTCGCGGCGAACCGCGGGCGGACGTTGCGTACAGTGTCGACGTGGACGGTACCGTCGTTGAGGGCATAACCGCAACAGATGGTCTCGTCGAGGTGGCCATTCAGCCAGATGCGGTCGAGTGCAATCTGTACATCGAACCGGAGGAGGAACCGGTTGCCGAGGGTGTTGGCCAGTTTGCGCTGCTGCGCGACGATGGCTCGGGCTACGATTTTTTTGATGCGAGCTCCGTCGAGGATGATGCGGCAGCAGAGGACGATGAAGCACCCATGACCGAGCACTACGTGTTCAAACTGGGCGAGCTGGATCCGCTCGAGAGCGAAGACGGCATCAAGCAGAGGCTCGTCAACCTCGGCTACGACATGAGTGACCTGGGGCAGGCAGTCGGGAAGTTCCAGCAGGACGCGGGGCTTAATCCTTCGGGACAGAGCGATGCGCAGACACGGCGCCGGCTCGGTGACAGCCATGATGACGTTGCCTGAAGGGGACTTTCGTGACTGACGGTGCTGCCCGGCGAGCACGACGCGGACGAGGGCGTACTCCTGCGCGACCGGCCGTAACCACGGTCCGCTACGAAGATCCTGTGCCACCGGGCGATCGATACAATCTCGCCTTTCCATCGCAGTATGATCTGAACTCACCGGACGATCAGTTTCTGCGCAAGATCGATCGGCGATTCTTCGATTGGTACCACGAAGGTCTGCCCAGCATGCTGGGTTCGAGCGCCCCCTGGTCCGGCAAGACACCGTCGTCACGAACAACCTGCAGGTGCGACCTGATCAGCGAGGTCTCCAGCCTGCAGGATCTGGTGAGGAAGCTGGCGGACTTTTTCAGAGCGCACTCGAGCGCACGAAAAAAGATCGGCACGATCTTCATCAGCGCGCATGGCTCCGCGCAGTCCGTTTCGCTGCCCGTCGTCCGGGGTGGACCCATTGTCAGCGTTGAAGAGCTGGGCCGGGGGCTGGCGGTTGCCGGTAGTTTGCCCGACCGCGCGCCGGACGGCTTCGCCCAGACCCGGTGGAATGCGCTGCGGGGGCCCCTGCACCAGGTTGCCAATGCTCTGATTCCCCTGCATCGGGAGGTTAACGGTTGGCAGTGGTTCGATGAGCACTCGATGATCCGGTTCTGGCTCTGTAACGTCGGGCAGCAGCCTCCGCCGCGGGCACCGGACGCCATGACGACCTTTGCGCGCATGCTGGTGCCGCGCAATCCACTCATCGTCGAAGGTCCAATCGTGCGCAGCATCGGTGCCTATCAGATGTTCCCCAGCAATACTCCGGACGGCAACATGTGGCGCGGATTGCGGCGTGCAAGAGGAAGGGTGGATTACCTGCACCCTGACGTCGTCAGCGAAGTCGAATCCGATCAGGCAGGGCAGCGGTTTACCGGGACAGACCTCAGGGACGCCCATGAGTACTTCATCGGACGATTTCGCTCTTCCAGCTCAATTCCCACCGTGAGCGGCAGTGGCGACTGGGTGCCGGTCTTCGGTCTCGAGGAACGGCCAGGCAGAGTGGTCTACCAGGGCAGACGGCACTGGCAGCGGTACAAGGCGCTGTGGCGGCGGGAAGACCTGCCTCAAGTACGATGATGAGCTTCCGCGCTGACCGCGTTGCACGGCGGGCAAGGTCGAGGAATGACCGGTGGAATCACGGCTGAGCCGCGCCTTTGCTGCGCTGCTCGAGCGCTACTTTCCCGATCCGTTCGTCTTTGCCGTGCTGATGTCCGTGATTGCGTTTGTGCTCGCGCTGTCGCTGACGGACGCAACGGTGGCGACCACGCTGCTTGCCTGGGGTAACGGTCTGCCCGGGCTGATGGCCTTTACAGCTCAGATCGCCATTACGCTGCTCACCGCGCACGCCCTCGCGCATACGGACCGCATTCAGTCTGCCCTGGGCGCGATCGGTTCGTTGCCGCGGAACGCAGCCTCTGCGTATGCGCTGGTGGTCGTTGGCACGGCGGGCTGCTCGCTGATCGCCTGGTCGCTCGGCCTGGTTGCCGGAGCGACGCTGGCTCGGACCGTCGCCGCGCACTGTGCCCGCAAGCAGATCGTCATTCATTACCCACTGCTGGTGGCGTCCGCCTATTCCGGCTTTGTGGTCTGGCATATGGGCTACAGCGGTTCAGCCCCCCTGTTCGTGGCAACTGAAGGTCACAGCCTCGAGGCGGCAATTGGCGTGCTGCCGGTCACCAGCACGATCCTCACCTGGGAAAACGGCGCGGTGATCCTGATCACCGTGGTTGCACTCTGCCTGCTGTGCCCGTGGCTGCGGCCGAGGGATGCCGACGCGCTGCCATTCAATCCCGACACGACTGAAGAGTCATCAGCGGAACATCGCGGCGGCTCAAGCACCGTTCGGCTCGAGGATCAGCGCGGCCTGAGCCTGCTGTTGGGTGGCGCGCTCTGGGGCTACGTCGCACTGCTCTGGTGGCAGAATGGTTTCCTGCTCACCCTGGACCTGGTCAACTGGACGCTGCTCGGTACCGGGTTGCTCTTCGCGCGGTCGCTCGGCCACTACGCGGGCCTGATCTATCAGGCGGGTGCTACGGTCGGCGCTATCATCATTCAGTATCCGTTCTACGCCGGGATGCTCGGCATCATGACCGGTACGGGGCTGGTCAACGTGCTCGCGGACTGGTTCGTCGCGGTCGCAACCCCGGCAACGCTTGGCTTCTTCGCCTTTCTTGCGGCCGGCTTGATCAACCTGTTCATCCCCAGCGGCGGCGGGCAGTGGGCCGTGCAGGGGCCCGTATTCCTGGAGGCGGCTGCCCGCCTCGACGTGGCGCCGCCGGTGATCGTCATGGCTATTGCTTACGGCGATCAGTGGACGAACCTGATACAGCCCTTCTGGACCATTCCCCTGCTCGCGATCGCGGGGATCAACGTTCGCCAGATCATCCCGTACTGCTTCGCCGCGCTGGCTCTGACCGGGCTGATCTTTGGTGGTGCCGTTCTGTTGATGGGCTCGGGCTAGCGCCGATCTGAGGCGGACCGCCACCGTTTATGCCCGGCAAGCGGGCAGCGCGTGCGGATCGTGGATTCATGCGAGGATACGGCGAATCTTATCCCGGAGGACTGCCGCTGGTGCGCTGGCTGATTGTATTGGTACTGATCCTGGGTGCGGCAGCGGTGTACTACTTTGCCGGTGTCAGAGAGCAGGCGACGGCTCTGCCTGTTCCGAAGGAGCCTCTGACAGAGCCGTCGCAAGAGGCTCTGCCGCAGGCGTCGGAATCGGTGTCCTCGTCATCCCTACCCCCTGCGGAGCGCGACGGGTTGGAACCGCAGCCTGCCTCGGCAACCGACCCGCTGCGGGCGGCTGCAGAGCGTGTACGCCTTGCGGAAGCCGAGCTCGAGTCCATGGACCTCGAGCTCGAGCGCTTCGAACTGCTGGTTGCCGACATTGAAGCGCGCGGGGAAGATCCCGCCGATTACGCGGAGGACGTCATGCTGGACTTCCAACCGCTGCTGAACCGCTTTCTCGATGCCCAGGCAGAGCTGGATGCAGCGGTGGCTGAACTCGAGCAGCTCGAGGCGGCGGGCGGAGCACCGGCCGCCGCGCCGCGGCCGCTGCGCTAGTCGCCCGGGCAGGCACCGTAGGCCGCGCGGGAAGCCGGAAACGCGGGGCCTTCCGGACCGAAGGGCCGATCGGTGATGCTGTGGGCACATCCGGCATCGGGCGCCGCGAGCGCTTCAACATCGAGAATATCGTCGCCTCCGGGGCGTTGGCCATCTGTTGCCCACTGGATCATGTCAGCAACACCGGCGACGAGTTCGGAGCCAGAGAACTCGCAGTGGCCGACGGCGCGGGTTGCGCGTGAGACCAGCAGATGGTCGCGGTGCTTCTGTTGTGCTTCACGGGCATAGATCTGTTCCATCGAAAACGGCACGAACAGATCGCCGAAGGTGTGGGTGGACACGACGGGCTGCGTCAGTCGACCACTGATCTCCGGGATCCGCTGCAGCTTGAGGAAGCGCCGCGGATTCACGCCGGGGTCGGCCGCGGTGCGGAAGACCTGGTCGTTGAGTGCCTGCTCCACATCGGTCAACGCCGGGTCCGGGTCGAGCTGGTAGACGCGGCCGATGTTGTCGTAGAGTTCCCCGGAGATGATGCCGTCAAAGGTAGAGTCGCCGCCCGCAAAGCCGAACAGGAACTCCTGCCAGAAGGCATAGGATGCGGCAAAGCCGGGGCGTGGCCCGCCCGACAACATTTGTGTCAGCGCCACGTGGCGTGCAGCGACCTCCGGATTGGCGAAGCCGAGCAGCACCTGCGGGAAGATGGTCGTGAAGTAGTCTTCCGGGGGCGGAAAAGCGGGCAGCTGCACGCCGGCCAGGGCTTCTGCGCCGCGGTTGACGTCACCGAAGTAGTTCAGCAGCTCTGTGTCGCCCATGACGCCACAGAATGGGGCTGCTCCGGAGTACCTGATGCCGCCGGACAGCTTGCCCAGCACGCGCACAATGCGCCGGCAGAACCGGCCGCGTCGCCCATCCGGGCAGTTGACGTTCGGATACATTTCGATGGCTGCACCGGTGACGTGGCCACCCATGGAGAAACCGGTGATGAACGTGCGGTCCGGCCGACCCACTTTGCGTTTGAAGAAACGGGCGAGATCGTTGGTGCTCTCCACGCCAGAGCGTACGTCGTAGTAGTTCCTGCTGTAAGAAGACGCTGCCCAGGCGATGCCGTTGGCAAGCAGCCAGCGACGCATGGCCTCTGGTGGCGAATCAACGGTGAGCTCCGGGATGTTGCCGCGAAACCCGTGCGCGTACATCATCAGGTCGCCGCCGTCCCAGCCTTCCGGGACTTCGATGCGGTAGCCTGCACCCTTGCGCACGCCCCACAGCTGCTGCGCCGGTGCCCCGGGCAGCGCTTCGAAAGGCAGCAGCGTCTCGTCGACGGTGAATTCCCGCTCGTCCTGCGGTACCGGCACTTCCGGCGGGTACCAGGCACTTGCGGTTGCGAAGCCAAACAGGGCCAGCAGCCCGAAGATGGTGGTGATGGACAGAGTTGTACCCCGACGCCGGATCGTCATAACTGCTTCCCCCCTCAAGGATCGATCTGGACAGGCTGCGTTGCAGCAGCATCGTTCGACTATGGCAGACCCCGGTCGGGAATGTACAGTAACTTCTGCTGCCCGACCGGGCCTGCTTCGGGATAAGCACTAGTTCAGGATGAGCGCTATTTCAGGATCGGTGCGCCAGCCTGCGCGCGCTCCGTCAGCTCCTGTCTGTCCCGGATCAGGTAGGCGTACTGCGAGGTGGGATGCTGTTCGCAGATATAGGCATAAAGGGTTGCGGCCCGGTCAGCTTGACCGAGCCCCTCGTGGGCCTGCGCCTT